>NZ_JHWE01000026.1:7112-14512 GCF_000622205.1 Mycoplasma leonicaptivi ATCC 49890 | reverse complement strand
AATTAAAATTTAAGAAAAAATCTAAAATAATTGTTCATTCAGATCACGGATATCAATATTCATCAAATAGATATATAAAACTTTCTAAGAAAAATAATTTTAAAATTTCTATGGGTAGAGTTGGTAATTCACTTGACAATAGAGAAGCAGAATATTTCTTTTCTAATATTAAATCTGAAATGTTAAACAAAATTAATATTTCTAAATTAAATTTTTCTGAATTATTAAATCTTATAAAAAATTATGTTGATTGATATAATTTTGAAAGAATACAATCAAATTTACAATGAAAAACGCCTCAAGAAGTTTGAGACGTTAATAAGTATTAATGGTCTAAAATAGACTTCCATGTTTAAACAATCTGTTTTAACTTTAATTGAAAAAATTATTGATCCTAAGAAAAAAGCAGAATTTAAAAAACAAATTGATGCTTTAACAAATAAAACACCAGAACAAGTTAACCAAGAAAAAGTTAGTGATTTAAAAAGATTAGCTTCAAAATTAGTCGATGGTGAAGCAAAAACTGCTTTATTAAGCAAAATTGATGAATTAGTAGCAAAAGCATCTAATCCAGATCAAAATGCTACATTTGATGCTGATTTAGTTTCTGTTACAAAAGAAGTAGAAAAATCATTTGTTTCACAATATTCAAGCGATCAACCAGCTGTTGAAGCTAAAAAAGATGTTTTAAGAAGACAAATTCAAAATTCTGATTTACCTACAACAATTAAAGACAAATTATTAAAAGATGTTTCAAATTCAACATCATTATCAAGTTTAGACAATGTTGAAACTTCATTATCACAAAACAATATAGCACTTAAAATTATTCAAGATACAATTTTAAGCGATTTAGATAATACTGAAAAATTAGTTGCTAAAATTGCTAATAACTCAGAATTAACAGCAAAAGTTGCTGAAGTTAAAGAATTAGTAAAAACAAATCCTGAATTAGCAAAAACAAAATTAGCAGAACTACAACAAAGTGCTGATGAAAAATTCAAAGAAACAGTTACTGGTGATCAAAATGCTAAAGATGCTGCATTAGTTGCTGCTAAAAAAGAAATCTTAAAAGATAAAGTATCAAATTCAAATCTTTCAGAAGATCAAAAAGATGCTTTAAATACACAAATTGATAGTGCAACCGATGCTGCTACATTAGCAAATCTATCAACACAAGTTCAAGATTCAATCACAACTAACAATCAACCTGCTTTAATTGTGTCAGAAAAAACAACACACTTAAATGATTTAGTTGAAAAAATTCTTGATCCGGAACTTAAACAACAAATTAAAAATCAAATCGCACAAGCATCACAAACTACAAATGCAAATGATGGTTTAACATCATTAAATGATATTCAAAATCAAATTCAAAGCGAAATTAATAAACAAAGCACAAATCCAGATACAACTTTAATTAATGCTAAAAAAGCAGCATTAATTGATCAAATTACTGCTTCTAATTTATCAGAAACAGAAAAAACACAATTAATTTCAAATATTAATGCACCATCTACATTAGCAGATTTAGCAACACAACAAAGTGCACTTGCTACAAAACTAGCTGAACAAGATGCAAAAGATGCACAATTAAGTACAGATTTAAACGACTTAAAAGAATTAACCGCTATTGTTACAACAGAAAATACAAAAGCAGATTTAACAGCAAAAGTAACTGAATTAATTGAATTAGCAAAAACAAATCCTGAATTAGCTAAATCTAAGATGCAAGAAGTTCAAACACAAATTGAACAAGCAATTAAAGATCAAACAGTTGATCCAAATAATAAAGAAAGTGCTGTTTTAACCGCTAAAAAAGAAGTTGAAAAAGCAAAAATAGCAAAATCTTCTTTACCTGCAACTGAAAAAGAAAGATTAACACAATCAATTGAACAAGCAACAGATACAAATGCTTTAACTACTGCTTCAGCAGATGTTGACTCAAAAATTATTGAAGCAACAAAAGCAACAAGAGATGCAAACTCACAAGCACAATTAATTAATAACTTATTAGCACAAGTTTCTAATCCAGACAAAAGAGCAGAGTTACAAAAACAATTAGAAACAGCAAGTAAACAAGTTTCAACTGATTTACCTGCTGCTACAAATTCATTAGATGAATTACAAAGAGATGTTGAAAGAACAATTTCTCAACAAAATCCATCTTCACAATCTCAAACAAACCCAGTAGTTACTGCTAAAAAAGATTCATTATTAAATCAAATTAATGCATCTAATTTACCAGAATCAGAAAAAGCAACATTAAGACAAGCGGTTTTAAATGCTACTGATAATAATGCTGTTAACACACAAGAAACAAATGTTACAACACAATTAAATAATCAACTTAATAAAACAAATAATGTTTTAAGCGATGTTGCAGATGTAACAGCATTAGCTGATAAAATTACAAATAATGAGCAAAAAACTTCATTAAAAGCAAGATTAGATGAAATTAAAGAATTAGCTAAAACCAATCCAGAAGAAGCTAAAACACAACTAGCAACTGTACAAGCAGATGTTGAAACTAAATTTAAAGAACAAACTGGTGGAACAACTGATGCTCAAAATACTGCATTATTAAATGCGCAAAAAGAAATTGAAAAAGCAAAAATTACTGCTTCAAACTTATCACAAGAAGAAAAAACAAGATTAACACAGGCGGTTGAAACTGCAAATAGTTCAACAGATCTTGCAACACAATCAGACGCAGTAAATCAAGCAATTAATACTTCTCAAGCAGGACAAAATAGTGCAACCGCAAAGCATACATTAATTGAAGATTTATTAAAAGATGTTGTTGATCCAGTTAAAAAAGCTGAATTAAAAGAAAAATTAGATGCAGCAAATGCAAAAATTTCTACAAACACAACTGAAGCAACAACAGCATTAAACAATTTACAATCTGAAATTGAAACTGTTTTAAATAATCAAGAAAATAGTACACCTACATCTAATACAAGTACATTAATTGAAGCTAAAAAAGCAGTATTAAGAGATAAAATTAATGAATCAACATTATTAGATGAAGAAAAAGCTAAATTAATTGAACAAATTAATAATGCACAAACAACAGAACAAGTTACAGAAGCAACAACTGCTACAACAAAAGCACTAGATGATGAACTTGTAAGAGCACAATCAGATGCTATTGCAAACAAAATTAGTGAAATTCAAAATAGTGTTGATAGTGAAATTGTTAACCAAGCAGGTTTAGGTGGTTTAGTAAAACTTAAAAAATCTATTTTAGAAGATAAAATTAATGAATCTAATTTACCAGAAGCTAAAAAACAAGAATTATTAGCAGCTATTACTGCTCCTGATTCAGAAGATAAAGCAGAAATTTTAACAGCATTAAGAGGTGTTGAAGCAACTGTTGCAAAAGAATTAGAGTTACAAGCCAAAAAAGATGAAGCGTTAGCTATTGCTAATAAATTAAGCGATGGTGAAGAAAAAACAGCGTTATTAAATCAAATTAACAGTGGAACTATCCAAGATACAGAAGCTGCACAAAATGCAATTAATCAAGCACAACAAGCTGCACAAGCAAAAATAACAGAATCTACTACTGCTGTACAAGCAGCAATCGCACAAGTTGCAGGTGATTCAGCAAAAGTACAAGAATTATCAGAAAAATTAGCAAGAGCAACTACACAAGATGAAATTAAGGCGATTCAAGAACAAGCAGTTACTGAATTAAATAATGCTCAAACTAATGTACAAAATTACTTAGCACAATTAGATGATTCAAATGCTCAAAAACAAGCATTACAAGCAGAACTAGATAAAATTGTTGCACAAGGTCAAACACCAACTGTTGGTCAATTAAACCAATTAGCAGAAAAAGTTGCAAATGAAGTTAATAAACAAAACAACATTAAAACAGGTGAACAATTATTAGATGCTGCAAGTAATTTAACAACTGAGGAAAAAAATCAATTAAGATCAGAAATCCAAGGTGCTACAACAGCAGATGCTGCTGCTATTATTAAAGATAAAATCGCAGAGAAAAAAGAATTTTCTGATTCTAAAAAAGAAGCAACAGACTCAGTTTCTGGTGTTACAAATGCAGCTAAAAAAGCAGAATTTGAAGCAGCATTAGCAAATGCAACAACTAAAGAAAAAGCTGCTGAAATTAGATCGCAAGCCGCAGCTTATGCAGCGCAAGAAACAGCAAACACAGAACACAAAGCACGTTTAGATGCTTTATTAGATAACATTACAGATCCACAAGAACGTCAAAGATTACAAGAAGCAATTGCAAATGCAATGTTATCAAATGGGCAACCAAATCCAGATCAAGCAACAGTTACAGCTGCATTAAATGCTGCTGAAACTCAATTAAATGCTAAGTTATTAGAAGAACAAGAGCAAGCAAATATTAAAAATGAAAAAGTTGCTCAAGCAGAAACAGAATTAGCCAAAGTAACTGATTCAACTAAAAAAGCAGAATTACAACAAAGACTTGATGCTATTAAAGCAAATAATAACTTAATAGAATCAAATCAACAATTAGATGTTTTAATTAGAGATATTGAAACTCAAAAAACATTTGAAACAGATAAAAGATTAGCACAAACTGAAATTAGTCATTTAAGATTAAAAGATTCAACTAAAAAAGCAGAACTTCAAAGAAGACTTAATGAAGCAACAACTTCTGAACAAGCAAATGCAATTAAAGCAGAAGCTCTTACAGAAAAAACTAGAGAAGATCAAGAAATTTCTAATAAGAGAAAAGAAGTTCGTGATGCTATTAAAAAATTATCAGATGGTCAAACAAAAGACAGACTTAATAGTGAACTTGAAACAGCATTACCAAACGATGATTTAAGTTCAGAAAATGATATTGCTGATATAGCAGAAGCAAACAGAATTAAAGCAGAAGCTGAATCAATTATTACAACACTTGGTGCAACAGTAGATGCATCAATAACATTGCTCGATGGTTTAACAGACACAGATGTAACTGATGGATATACATTAAATAAATTTAATGAAGAAAAAGCAAAAGCAGATAATCAAACTCAAACAGCATTAAATGATTTAAATGAAAGAGCACAAGCTAAATTACAATCATTCAGAGATAAAGCATTAGCAGAAGTTGCTAAACTAGATTATACAAATCCTAAAAAAGCTGAATTAATTACTGCTATTAACCTTCCAACAAATAATGTTACTAAACTTAAAGAACTACAAGCACAAGCTCACGAAGTTGATGAAGTTGAAGAAGGTAAAAAAGAAGTTACAAGATTAATTTCTGAACTTGAAAGTGCAGAAAAAGCACAACAATTTAGAACAGAATTAGATCAAGCAACAACAAAAGCAAAAGTTGATGAAGTTAAAGTTAAAGTTCAACAAGCAAAAGCACAACAAGATCAAGATAAACAAACAACATACCAAGCAGCATTAGCATTAATTAACTCAATTGAAGATGCTACAGAAAAAGATAATTTATTAAAACAAATTAATGGTGTCGATGATCAAGGTCAAGCAAATACAACTGGTCCTGCTACTAACTTAACATTAACAGATCTAGAACAAATTAAGAGTGTTGCACAAGCTCAAAAAGACAAAGAAACACGTGAATTAGATAAAGTAAAACAACAGGCTCTTGATTTAATTGGTCAAGTTAATGATCAAATAAGAGGTCAAGACGCAACAGAAGAAAATAAATTCACTAAGAAAATTAATGATGCAACAACTAAAGCTGCTGTGCAAACTTTAATTCAACAAATGCAAGCACAACGTGCAAAAGCTAAAGAAGATGCACAAGCAATGTTAGCTAAACTTAATGAAAATAATCAAGCAAGAGCTTTAATTCAAGGTAAAATAGATCAATTCCAAGCTCCACAAGAACCAACAGAAGCTGAATGAGATAAATTTATTGAAGAAGTTAAAGCAGAAATCACAAGAATTAGAACTGAAGCAAAAGCAGTTGTGAACAGACTTAAAGATGGTGATTTAAAAACTGAATTAACAAATTCATTAACTAATGAAGAAGAAAATGATACTGAAACTGAAATATTAGCTTTACAAGCTCGTGCTCAAGCAGTATTAGATGCTGCTAAAGTAAAAGCACAAGCCGCTTTAGATAAAATTACTCTTTTAACTGAACATTCAGCACTTGAAACAAGAATTAATAATACTCAAGCAACAGAAACTGAATACGAAACAATTGAACAAGAGGCTCAAAGAGCTTTAGAAACTGCTAAAAACAATCTTACAGCTGAAGTTGATAAATTATTAGCTTTTGTAAAACCAGAAGATCAAACAACAGTACAAGCAATCAAAGATGCAACTACTACTGCAGATAATTCAGTAGATTTACAAACTCAAAAACAAGCATTAGATGCTAATGTTAAAGAATTAGTAAACAAAGAATTAAATAGATTATTAGCAGTTGCTGATACATCTAAAAATCATCCAGAATTAGTAAATTTAATTGCTAAATTAAATGATGATGCACAAACAGATACAATTGATAAAAAGCTTGCTCTTGCACAAGAAGCAAAAGGTTTATTAACAGCAGTTCGTACTCAAGCACAAACTGCATTAGAAAAACTTGAAGGTGATGATGCTGTTAAATCAGAAGCAGGTGTTTTACCAGCAGAAACAGATCAAACATATGCTGATCTTTTAAGTATTAAAGAAAAAGCAGAAGAATTATTTGATCGTGAAAAACAAAATGTTACAAACATTATTAATACTTTAACAAATAAAGGAACACTTGAAGCAGAATTAGCAAATTCAACTAACTTATCAGGTGTTAAAGCTGTTTTAGATAAAGCCGAAAAAGCTAAACTAAAACAAGATATTACTGATATCATTAATCAAATTGAAAATCAAGATAGAAAAGAAGCAGTTAGAGCAAAATTAACTGATGCAGGTGATGATAAAGCAAAATTAGAAGAAGCATTAATATTTGCTCAAGAAAAACTTGGTGAAGATCAAGGTGCTATTGAAACAAATAGATTTAAATTGCTAAATAAATTACAAAGTTTATTAAATCAACCATATGCAGTACCACAAACTATTATAGATAAACTATCATCTAAATCAGATGAAAATGATACTCAAGCGGAATTAGATGCTATTGAACAAGAAGCAGCATCTTATATAAATTCTAAATCTAGCATTTTATTAAACAATCTAGAGCAAAATAATCCACAAAAAGCAGGTTTTGAAAGTAACAATCCTACTAGAGTAGATGATGCTATTGTTAGATACAATGATATTGATAAAGCAAACTTTAAAGAAGATGCACAAGATCAAATTAATTTATTACCATCTACTTTACCTCAAGGGGATACAGGTCAAACTTTACAGCAAATCTTTAATACAAGATTAGCAGAACAAGACAGCAAAGAACACTTTGCAAGTGTACGTTCAGAAGTACT
>NZ_JHWE01000026.1:0-7102 GCF_000622205.1 Mycoplasma leonicaptivi ATCC 49890 | reverse complement strand
GATGGTGTTTTAGAAAGTAAAACCTTTATAACTTTCATTGCTTCCATAGTTAAAAGTTTTATTAAGTTTCATTGTTCTGATTTATTAAAAAATAAATCAAGTTTAACATTTAATTCAATAATAGATGAATTATCAAAAATTGAGGTTTCAAAATTTGATGAAAAATATATAAGAAAAAATTCTCTAACTGCAAAACAAAAAGAAATACTCAAAAATTTGAATATTTCTTCTGATGAATTATATAGTTTCATAATATCTATAAACGAAAAAATTTCTTAATTTTTTTTATTTAGTATAAAATTTACTGAAAGTTTAAATTATAACATCAATAATATTCTTGGTTTTTACTATTATTATCATTAAATTCTGCGTAAATAAGCATTTCTTTAAAATCATAATACGATCTATTTGATAATCTAGCGACAAAACAAAACATTTCATTTTTCTTAATTTTTTCATAATAATTTTTATTTTTCAAATCAAAATCTAATTTAAAGTAAAAACCAAAACTTTTTAATAAATTGATTAAGAATAAAAATGAAAATCTTTTATTTCCGTTTCTTAGTTTATGTGAAATTAACATTTGTATAAATATATTAGAAAATAAATCAAATATATCATGTATTTCGCTGTAACATAGGATATTTTGAATTATTTTGTCAAATGAATCATTATTATCTACATATCTAAAATCTTCCAAGTCTTCTTTTATAAAATAGTTTTTAACTAATTTAAAAGTTTCTTCTAAGGCTGATAAAACTATACTCATAATTTTCTTTATGTCTTGATCCATTGTAAAATCTAAAAGCAATGGATTAAAATTAATTTGTATCTTAGATTTATCGAAATCTGAGTTTAAAAAATATTTTTGATCAATTTTTTCTAAATCAGAACTTTTAAATTTCTCAATAAAAACATCAAAATTATCATATTCATGCTTTGTTATTAAAATTGTTTTGTTTAATATTTTTATCAATGTTCCTCCTAAAATAATATTATTTTCTATTTGTAATAGGACTAAAAAAGAACAAAAAAGAAAATATTTTTTTAAACATGTCAGTAATGTTTTTTACCACTTTTTTATAATGTATTAAAATGTTAAAATTGTTTTTTTGCTATAGATTAAACAATCTAGAGCAAAATAATCCACAAAAAGCAGGTTTTGAAAGCAATAATCCTACTAGAGTAGATGATGCTATTACTAGATATAATGATATTGATAAAGCAAACTTTAAAGAAGATGCACAAGATCAAATTAATTTATTACCATCTACTTTACCTCAAGGGGATACAGGACAAACTTTACAGCAAATCTTTAATGCAAGATTAACAACACAAGACACCAAAGAACACTTTGCAAGTGTACGTTCAGAAGTACTAACCCTTTTAGGTGAACATACCAAAGCAACATCTGCTATTAATGATTTACCTCATCAAGGTAATAGATCTGCTTTAGCAAATGAATTGCTAAAAGCAGATACAGTACAAAAAGTTACAGAAATTTTAGCCAAAGTTACTCCTTTAAGAGAAAAAATCCAACAAGCACAAGACAAACTTAGTGGAACAAGTGAAAATCCAGGTGTAAGTCAACAAAATGCTACTGGATTACGAGATGAATTAAATGCTGCTGATACACTTGAAAAAGCACAAGCAGTTCTTGAAAAAATTGAAGCAGCACTTGCTAAAGATGAACAAGATAGACAGTATGCTCAAAGTCAAACAAATGGTACAAATGCTCTTAATGAACTACCAGAAGGATCTCGTGCGTTGTTCCAAGAACAATTAAATAACGCTAGAACAAAAGAAGCAACAGAAGCAGTTATTGTCAAAATCAGAGAGTTCAAACAAGAACAAGATACTACAAGACAAAATATTGTAAGCAATATTACATCAGAAAACAATAGAGCAAAATTACTTGAAGATTTAAATAATGTGCAATCAATAGATGGTTTTGAGGCTATTAAACAAAGAGAAAGAGATTTAACTGCAAAAATTGCTGAGGTTAAAGAACAAATAGAACTTATACTCGTATCAGATAGAAATGATTATTGAAATGTTAAATTACAAGAACATTTTAATGAAAATGTTTCAACAATTAAAAATAATTTAACTAATGTATTAAATGAAGCAAGAGAACTTGATGGTAACGATGATACAACTCGTTTATCACAATTTGAAAATACAAAACAACTTGCCATAGAAAAAGCAAATGTTGCAAAAGAAATTTTAACTACTATGAATGATAATACTGGAGCACTTTTACTAAGTGAATTAAATAATGCTTCTGACTCAACTCAAATTCAAACAGTTAAAAGTAAAATAGCACCATTAAAACAAGCGATTTTTGATTTCTGACGTCCATACAAAGACTCATTTTCAATTATTATTGATGCTTCAAGAAATAAAAATGAACCATCAATTTTTGTAGATGGTCAAAAATACAAAAACATTAATGATGCAATTGTTGATATGTTATATTCAACAACAGATGCAACACAATTTAGAAATAGCAGTTTTGCTTTAAGAAATATGTATGTTCAAAACCATAAATATTGACAAGAAGCAAAAACTATTACAAGCACAACAGCTAAAAACACATTTAATCAAAGAATGGTTGCTTTAACAAAAGTAAATCAATTTGCACCTTTAATTCAAGAAGTTCAACAATACAAAACAAAAGAAACTGAACTTACAACTAAAATTAATCAATTTACTTCTGAATCTAAAAAAGCACACTTTAATAGTTTATTAAATAATGCAACAAATAAAGCAAGAGTTGAAGAGATTATTGCTTTAATTGATACTATTGAAACTAAGAAAACTGAAACTACACAAGCAAATAATACTCTTGAAGATCAAGATTTAAAAGCACAATTTAGTACAAGAATTAATGATGCTACATCAGTTGAGCAACTTCAACAAATTGCTAATGAAATTGAAACAGCAAAACAAAATTATCAAACTAAAAGACAAGAAACCACAAATCTTAAGGATTCTCTAACTAATGTAAATCAAAAAAATCACTATAACACAAGAATAACAAGTGCGAGATCAACAACTGAACTAAATCAAATTATTACTGAAATTAATCAACTTAAAAATAAAAATACAGATAATCAAAGATTAGTTGATGAATTTAATAAATATTTTGTTCATTTAACTGAGAAAAAACAACAAATTCAAAATAAATTAAATGAAGTTTCTAATTTAGAACAAGCAAATGCGTTTGAGAATGCTTATAATGATATAAGATATGATAAAAACAACTCAATAACAAAATGAGCAGCAACTGTTGGTAGAAGAATCTCTGATTATAATCATCCAGATGCTTTTGTTTATATTATTGGTTTCCAACATAATAGAGGAGTGCAGAATAAAAATATTTACTTTGTTCTAGAAGATACACAAAATAGAAATAATATAATTACAATATCTGATCCTAAAACAGAATTTGTTCCACATTCTCAAATTGAAATTAATGATATATTCACAAATAACAGTCATACAACAACTTCTAATGCTCAAACACAAAATTCAAACATCGCTAATTCAAAACTAGAATACAACAAAATTTATGAGCTTAAATTAATATATTCTCCTGATGGACAATATAGAACAACAACCCCATCTTTTAATTCAATAATAAATACTTCTAAATAATATTTTAAAAATATTTCTATTTTATAAGTAAATATGGAAAATAATATTTAAAAATTATCAGCAAAATACGTTTAGACTATAAAATATCTAAACGTATTTTTAAATAAAAGTAAAAACTCCAGAAAATGTTATAATCTTGTAGTAAAAAGAGGTATAAATAATATTTATTTAAATTATGAGAAATATAAAAATTGTTATAACAGAATTTGATGATATTGATTCATTTATTGATAAATATAAATCTAATTTATTGATAAAAGATAAACAACATTTTGTTTTTAAATCAAAATCAAATAATTTTAAAGAAAAAATTCAATTTGATTTTAGAATTATAGATTGAAATAGTGAACAACACTTAACTTTCTTATATCATTTACTTTGTTCAACATTAGTGGATACTTTTTCTTTTTTATTTGAAAATAAAATAGAAAAAGATGATTATGTATATGTGGACAAAAATGATACTTTTGATATAAAGTTTCAAAATATCATAAATTGAAATAATTGAGATAATACAGATATATTTGATTTCTTTACAGAAATATTTGTTACTTTATTACAATCACATAAACTCAAAAATGGAAACAAAAGATTTTCATATATATTTTTAAGTATTCTTTTAAATAAATGTGGTTATTTTCTAAATCCAAAGAATTTAGAAAATAACAATTCCGATTCTAACCAAAACAACAAAAGTTGTGAATCTGATTTGTATTGTTTTGTTTTAAAACTTCAAAACATAGATTTTAAAGATATTAAAGATAATTTTAAATTCATTAACAAATCTGAATCAGAGATATTTACAATGTATCAAAATTGTTTAGATTATATTGAAAATAATTACCAAGATATGTCTTACAATGAAAGACATATCTTGGTTAAAAAAGAAATTAAAAAATGAATTCAAAAAAATACTGTTATTAGTTGTTAAATAAAATATAAGGGGAAAATATGCATAAAGGTTGAAAAAGAGATAAATTAAATAAGCAAGATATGGTTGAATTTATTAATAAAAAAGTAGATTTATTAGATTTAGAAAAAAAGATGGATTGTCAGGGACAAACCAAAAAGATTTTAGATTTTCTTGCTAAAATTTAGTTATTTCATTTTAAAAAAACACACTCTCAATTTGGAGAGTGTGTTTTTCATTGAATAGACTTAAAATAGACATTATGTTTTGTAATTATCTAATTCAGTGTTGAAATTACATTAAGCATTAAACACTTTATCTAAACCAGATTTTATTTCAAATTCACCATCACTATTGTATATACTTTTTATTTTGTAAGTTTTTCCTTTTATAAAACCACCACTTTGATATATTGCATTAAATGCATAGTATCCACTATTGTCATAGAATGTTGTATGGAAATTCAAAGGTATTAAACGATTAGTATCATTTTCTTCAAAAACAAAATAAATTCTTTTACTTGTATCTTTTGGACTTTTTTTCTCGAAATCAAAATCAATTATAAGATTAACATTTGGATTTTGTGGAAATCCATTTATACTCTTAACACTTGTTTTGTCAGTATATCTAACTTTTTTATATTCGGTTTCAAAATTATTAATTTTTTCTAGTGTGTCTGCATTATCTAATAATGTTTTTACTTGATTGTGTTTATCAGTTAATGATGAACGAACTCTTTTATATTCATTATATAAGCTTAAATTATATTGATTCTTTGTTTTAATTTGTTCAATTTCAGTAATAATAGCATTTAATCTTGAAGTGCTTGTAGCACTTGTGATTTGTTGTTCATAATGTTGTTTTTGATTTTCTTGTGTTAATGTATCTTTTGCAGCAGTTGCTTCTTGTTTTTTAGTAGTTCAATTTTGTTTTGCTGTTTGAATTTCACTAACTATTTGTTCAAGTTGTTCAACTGATGTAGCATCATTAATTCTTGTACTAAATTGTGCTTTTAATTCTTGATCTTCAAGAATATCATTTGACTGATTAGTTTCATTAACTTTTGTATTAATTTCTTCTATTGCTCTAATAATCTCTTCAACTCTTGCTTTATTTGTTGCATTATTTAATAAATCATTAAAGTGTGCTTTTTTAGAATCAGAATTAAATGCATTAATTTTAGATGTAAGTTCAGTTTCTTTTGTTTTGTATTGGATAACTTCAGTTTTTAAATTTAAAATATCTTGTTTTGTAGTTAAAGCAACCATTCTTTGATTAAATGTATTTTTAGCAGTTGTACTTACAATGTTTTTTGCTTCTTGTCAATATTCGGTATTTCCACGATATTGTGGAACAATTATATCAACAACGTTATTTATATCATTTGGTTCTATTGATGAATATAATTGCCTTAAAAGGAAATTATAATCTCCATATTTTATATTATCTACATATAAGTTAACATTATTTTGATTTGAATATCTATCTCTATATTCTCTAAGATCTGTTGATTGTCAAAATCTTGATAACGCTTGTTTTGCAGCAGGAATTTTTGCTTTAATAGCTTCAATTTCATCATTAGTTTTTGCTTCAACAATTTTATTGATAAATGTAGAAGCCATACCAATATCACCTCTAAAATATTCATTACTATTAACAACTGATAAATTAACAAAGTCTATTTTCTTTTGTGTTAATGTTATAAGTTCTTCAAATTCTGAAAGATTATTATTTTCTAATTCTCTTGCATTATCTAAATATTCTCTTAATTTAGTTTTTACAGAGGCAACACTTGTATTAAAATCTCTCCTAAATAATCTATCTCAATTAGTTCCTTCGGTAACCCCTGGAACAGCTTCAATCTTAGCTTTTACTTCTTCTATTTTAGATACCAATGTTTGCTGTCTTTGCTTAATAGCTTCAAAATCTTCAATTCTTTGCACATTATTTAAATCTTCAATTAATTTTGCTCTATTGTTTATAGAAGTAATATTAGTTTCAATTGTTTGTCTTGTAGTATCTTGTTCTTGTTTAAATGCTTGAATTTTGACAATAACTGCTTCAGTTTCTTTTTTTGTTCTAGCATTATTTAATTGTTCTTGGAACAACGCACGAGATCCCTCTGGTAGTTCATTAAGAGCATTTGTACCATTAGTTTGACTTTGAGCATACTGTCTATCTTGTTCATCTTTAGCAAGAGCTGCTTCAATTTTTTCAAGAACTTCGTTTGCTTTTTCAAGTGTATCAGCAGCATTTAATTCATCTTGTAATCCAGTAGCATTTTGTTGACTCACACCTGGATTTTCACTTGTTCCACTAAGTTTGTCTTGTGCTTGTTGGATTTTTTCTCTTAAAGGAGTAACTTTGGCTAAAATTTCTGTAACTTTTTGTACTGTATCTGCTTTTAGCAATTCATTTGCTAAAGCAGATCTATTACCTTGATGAGGTAAATCATTAATAGCAGATGTTGCTTTGGTATGTTCACCTAAAAGGGTTAGTACTTCTGAACGTACACTTGCAAAGTGTTCTTTG
>NZ_JHWE01000025.1 GCF_000622205.1 Mycoplasma leonicaptivi ATCC 49890 | reverse complement strand
GCTAGTTTTTAGAACTCTTCCTACTGCAACTTTTGTTTCTTTATAATACTTTTTTTCTTTTATGTACTCTCTTTTTGTGACAACTTGAACATATCAAGCGTTTTTTCTTTTACTTATTTTTGCGCCAGTTGGTATTAAAACTTTTTTAAATTTTTCTATCATAAAATGTCCTTTTTTTATTAGTATAAGTATTATACTAAATTATTTTAAAAAACAAAATAAAAAAATATTTTTTTTATAAATTTTTGGTAAAAAACGCACTTTTAAAAAGTAAAAGTGCGTTAGTATAATAAATTACTGAAAGTTTAAAATTTAATACTAAAACAGGTAAAATTCAATCAATTTCACAAGTGCTTAGAAATCTATATCAAATTGATGTGTCAACACATAATACAAAGATAAAAGATAATGAACCAAATCAAAAAAATTACAAAAATTTAAAAAACAAATTTGATAAAATTAAAAATAAACCGGCATTTAATTTACCTATTACATTAACACATACAAAAATACATGATTTTCTTGATTCATCATATGAAACGGGTAGAATTTTACCCTCAAATTTAGGTGTTTTTGTTGCAAATGCACTAGCTTGAGAATTTAAAAAACAAATGATTCAAGGTCAAGAGTTTTCAACATTAGATAATACAATAGGATTAATTAATGCAGGAGAAATAAGGTCTGATTTAGAAACTGGAAATTTAAATTATGGTGATCTTTTGACAATTTCTCCTTTTGGTAATCGAATTACTTCTATAAAACTAACTGGTGAGCAATTAATTAAGGTACTTCAACAAGGTTTGTCAAAAGGTAAAACGGGTGGTTTTGCTCAACTTTCATCAAATGTATCTTATAATCTTAATGTTATAGAAACAATTAATAAAAAGACTAAATTAATTGAATATATTTGAGTACCTAATCAAAAATCCTTTTTGATTAACAATAAGCCAATTATACCGACAAATCAATATTTTATTGTAACAAATGATTATTTAGTAGTTGGTGGTGATAATTATTCCAAATTAAATCTAAACTTTGAAAATAATAAATTGCAGCAGGTGTACGAAGGTGGTAAATTAATCGATACAATTATTGAATTTGGTCAAAAAATTACAAATAAAAATCAAAAATTGAATGAGTCAAACTTTGAAAAACCTATTACTGAATTTATTAACAAAAAAATTAAAGCAAAACAAATCGTAAATCTTCCTGAAAAAGCAAAAACAAAAATTAATTAAAAACACAACTTAAATAGTTGTGTTTTTAATTAAGAATTATAATTCGATTACTTGTCCACCATGTTTTTCAATAGCTTCTTTAGCGCTAGCAGAAGCTTTGTTTACATAGATAGTGAATTTTTTAGAAACTTCACCATTACCTAATAATTTAATTGGTAAATTTCTTTTAACTAAACCTTCTTCAAAAAGTTTTTCTACTGATATAACTGCATTATTTTCAAATCTTGCTTCAAGATCTTTAAGATTTATAACTTGGTATTCAATGTGATTAACATTATTAAATCCTCGTTTTCCAATACGACGGAATCATGGTAATTGACCACCTTCAAACCCTAATCTGTGCCCTTTACGTTTATTTTGTCCAGATTGCCCTTTTCCTGCTTGTTTACCTTTACCAGCAGCGTGTCCACGACCTTTACGGTGTTTTTCTGGTCTTGAACCTTCTGTAAATTTTAATGAATGTAATTTAATTGCCATTAGTTTTTAAGTTCCTTTGCATCTTTATCTCTTATTTCAGCAATTTGTTCTGGTGTTCTTAAAGTTTTAAGAGCTTTTACTGTTGCTTTAACAACATTAGCTTTTGAACGTGAGCCATATGTTTTTGTAACAATGTCTGAGTATCCTGCTAATTCAACAACCGCACGAACTGTTCCAGAAGCAATAAGTCCTTTTCCTTTTGCAGCTGGTTTTAACATAACTTTTGATGCTAAAAACTTAGCATTAACTTCATGAGGTATTGTTCCAGTTTTTTCATTTAAAGGTACATTTACTAAATTATTTTTTGCATCTTTAACTGCTTTTTTAATAGCATCTGGAACTTCATTAGCTTTACCATGACCATAACCAACACTACCTTTTTTGTTTCCGATAACAACGAATGCTGAGAAACTAAATCTTCTTCCACCTTTAACAACTTTTGTTACACGTGCAATATCAATAACTTTTTCTTGATATTCTGATTCAATTTTAGAACGACGATCTGTTTTAGGTCTTGAAGTTCTTCTTGGACGAAATTCTTGATTTGAGTTTTCTGTGTTTTTATCTTTTTGAGTTCTTGGAGTTCTTACTTTTTTAGCAGAAACTTCTTGTGTTCCTGTTTGTTCAACTTTTTTTTCTTTATTTTCTGTTGTCATAATTAGAATTTAACTCCTTTTTCTCTAACAGCTTCAGCAAAAGCTTTTACACGTCCGTGGAAAATATATCCACCACGATCAAATACAACTTCTTTAATTCCTAATGAAGCGATTTTTTCACCCATTAATGTACCTAATTTTGCAGCAGCATCTTTATTACCACTATATTGTGTATCTTTTAAAGTAGAAACTGAAACTAATGTGTGTCTTTTTGTATCATCTATTAATTGTGCGTAAAAGTTTTGGTGTGATTTAAATACATTTAAACGTGGTTTTGTTTCTGTTCCAAAAATTCTGAAACGAGCACGTTCATGTTTAATTTTTCTAGCTTTATTTCTTGATAATTTTGCCATAATTTAAACCTTATAAACAACTTATTTTTTAGAAGCTGTTTTCCCTTCTTTACGTCTAATTTTTTCACCCTTATATGAAATACCTTTACCTGAGTACACACTTGGTCTTCTTATATCACGAATAACTGAAGCAAAATGTCCTACATTTTGTTTGTCAATTCCTGATACTGTCAATTCTGTTGGTTTAGTGATTGTAACTTTTAAATCACTTGGAACTTCTAATCTAAAAAGGTGACTATATCCAGCTGAAACAACTAATGTTGTACCTTCTAAAACAGCTTTAAATCCAACCCCTTTAATTTCTAATTCTTTTTTATAACCTTGTGAAACACCTACTATCATATTTGAAATATGTGAGTTTGTTGTTCCATGTAATTGTTTTGTGTGCTTTTCTTCATTTGCACGTAATGTTGTAACTTGATTATCTTCAACAACAACTTTAATTAATGGACTAAATTCTCTTGATAATGTTCCTAAAGCACCTTTTACAGTAACTTTTGAACCTTCTACTGTAACACTTGTTCCAGCAGGAATAATTAAAACACGATTTCCTACACGAGACATAGAATTACCTATCAAATGTAAGCGATAATTTCACCACCTACATTTTCCTTTCTAGCTTGAGAACCTGTCATTAAACCTTTTGATGTAGAAATAATTACTGTACCATAACCTGAAATAATTGATGGAATTTCTTCTGATTTTACATATACACGTAAACCTGGTTTAGAAACTCTTTTAATACCAACTATTGCTGATTGACCTTTTTTATATTTTAAAACTACTAATAATACTTTTTTTGTTCCTTCACCTTCAACTGAATATGAAGTAATGTACCCTTGAGATTCGATTAACTTAATAATAGCTTCTTTTTTTCCTGAATATGGAATTGAAACTGTTTTATGTTTTCTAGCGTTTGCATTTTTAATACGAACTACTAAATCTGAAATTGGATCTGTAATAAACATAATTATCAACTCGCTTTCTTCATACCTGGAATTTTACCTTCATATGCAAGGTTTCTAAAGCAGATACGACATACTTTGTATTTTCTTAAAACTGCATGAGGACGACCACATAATTCACAACGTGTATAAGCACGTGATGAGAATTTAGGGTGACGTTTTGCTTTTGCGATTAAAGCTTTTCTTGCCATTATTTAGCTCCTTTTTTCTCAAATGGTACACCTAATAATTCTAATAAACTTCTTGCTTCTTGATCATTATTAGCAGTTGTTACAATAATAACATCTAACCCTTTAATACGACGAATTTTATCAAATTCGATTTCAGGGAAGATAATTTCTTCTTTAATTCCTAAAGCAAATGTTCCTCTACCATCAAATGCTTTTGGATTAACTCCACGAAAATCACGCACACGTGGAAGTGCAATATTAATAAGTTTTTCTAAAAAATCTCACATTCTATCTCTACGAAGTGTAACTTTTCCACCCATAGGCATTCCTTCACGTAATTTTCATGAAGCGTTTGATTTTTTAGCTTTTGTTTCGAATGGTTTTTGTCCAGATATTAAAGTTAATTCTTGTAACACTTCTTCAATAGCTTTTGAATTTGATACTTCTTTACCAGCAGTCATGTTTAATACAATTTTTTCAATTCTAGGAACTTGCATTAATGATGAGTAATTATATTTTTCTTTTAAAGCAGGAACTGCTTTTTCTAAATAAACTTTTTTTAACATAATTAATTAATTTCCTTTTGAGTTTTTCTTACAACTCTCACTTTTTTACCATCTTTAATTTTGTATCCTAATTTTGAGAATTGATTTCCATGTGATTTTGAAGCTTTTTTAACTAAATATGCAACATTTGACGCATGTATTGGTGCTGCAAATTCTGTAATTGAACCGTCATTATTTTGTTGTGAAGGTTTATTGTGTTTTTTAACAATATTAACACCCTTAACTACTACTCTGTTTTTTGAGTGTAATACTTTTTCAATTGTTCCAATTTTTCCTTTTTCTTTACCTGAAATTACAATAACTTCATCATTTTTCTTAAATTTAATTTTACTCATAATTTAATCCTTTTTTATAAAACCTCAGGTGCTAATGAAACAATTTTAGGGAATTTTTCACGTAATTCACGAGCTACTGGCCCAAATACACGTGTTCCACGTGGTGTTAAATCTTCTTTAATAATAACAACAGCGTTTTCATCAAAACGAATGTATGTACCATTATTACGGTGTGTTCCATATTTTGAACGAACAACAACTGCTTTAACAACTTGACCTTCTTTTACCATACCATTAGGGATAGCTTTTTTAACTGAACATACAATAATATCACCTATTTTAGCAACTTTTTTCTTTGAACCACCTAAAACACGAATAACACCAATTTCTTTTGCACCAGAGTTATCAGCAACATTTGCTCTTGATAATTCGTGTAACATTATTTACTTCCTTCTTTTGATTGAGAAATAGAAACTAATCTAAAGTGTTTTGTTCTTGAAAGTGGTCTTGTTTCCATAATAACAACAATATCACCTAATTGTGCTATTTCTTGTTCATCATGTACTGCAAATCTTTTTGTAGATTTGAAACGTTTTGAATATAATGGGTGTTTTTTGTATGTATCAACTGCAACAATAATTGTTTTTGCAGATTTACCTGCTGAAACAACTGTCCCAGTTAAAGTTTTTCTTGTATTTCTTTCCATAACTATTTAGCTCCCTTTTTTTCATTTAAAGCTGTAAGTACTTTTGCTATGTCGGTTCTTATTACTTTAATTTTGTGTGTTTCTTTTAAATCACCAATTGCATTTTTGTATCTTAAAGTAAATAATTCAGCTTTTAATTGGTTAACTAATTCTACCAACTCTTTTTCTGATTTATTTTTTAAATCTTTATAAAGCATTATTCTTGTTCTCCTTTTTTAGATACTATTTTTCATTTAACTGGTAATTTGTGACCTGCTAAACGTAAGGCATCACGTGCTATTTCTTCAGAAACACCACCTACTTCAAACATCATTGTATTAACTTTTACTGCTGTATATCATGAATCTGGTGTTCCTTTTCCTGAACCCATACGAACACCAATTGGTTTAGAAGTTTTTGAAAAGTGAGGGAAAATTCTAATAATAACTTGTCCTTCACGACCCATTCTACGTGTTGCAGCAATACGTGCTGATTCAATTTGACGAGAAGTTACTCATTGTGATGTAACTGCTTGTAAACCAAATTCACCGAATGCAACTGTATTTCCTTTTGTTGCTTTACGTTTGTCATGTTTAACTAAGAATGGTTTTCTGTATTTAGTTCTTTTTGGTTGTAACATTATTTATTACCCCCTAAAATTTCTCCTAATGAAACTCATACTTTAACACCAATAGCACCATAAGTTGTTCTTGCTGTTGCTGTTGCGTAATCAACATTTTGTCTTAATGTGTGTAATTTCATTTCACCTTCAGAATATCCTTCTGAACGAGCCATATCTACACCATTTAAACGACCACTAACCATTGTTTTAATACCTTTTGCTCCAGATTTCATCGCTAATCTAATAGCAATTTTTTGAGCTGAACGGAAACTTTCACGGTTTTCTAATTTTGTAGCGATCATTTCTGCAAGTAATCTTGCATTTAAATCAGGGTTTTTTAATTCTACAACTTGAATATTAAGATTTAATTTTCTATTTTTTAGGAATTTTTGTAAAGAAAGAGTTAATTCTTGAACATTTTTTCCTTCTTGTCCTAAAACTGCTGCAGGTTTTACTGTGTGAACATAAACAGTAACTTTATTTTCTTTTGTTCTCTTAACTTGAACTTTTCCAATTTGGTATTGACGAACTAATTTATCAAAGAAATTATAAATTTTAGCATCTTCAACTAATAATGAACCAAAATTAGCTTTTTCAGCAAATCATGTTGTATTGTGTGCTTTTGTAACTCCATAACGGAATCCATTTGGATTAACTTTTTGACCCATTAGTTTTTCTCCTCTAAAACGATTGATAAATTAGAAGTTCTTTTTAAAATTGAATAAGCATTTCCTCTACTTCTTGGTTGGAATCTTTTAAGTGTTGGACCTTCATTTACATAAACTTCTTTTACGAATAATTTTGTTGCGTTCATTCCGTGGTTATTTGTTGCGTTAGCAACTGCAGAATTTAATAATTTAATGAAAATAGGTGCTGATTTTTTAGATGTGTTGTGTAAGATACCTAACGCAACATTTACATCTTTACCTCTGAATAAGTTAGCTACTAATTTAGCTTTTGAAACACTTACTCTTTGTAATTTAACATGCGCTTTTGCTTGTTGAGCCATTATTTTTTCTTACCTTTATCTGCACCATGACCAGAGAAAGTTCTTGTAGGTGAAAATTCTCCTAATTTATGTCCTACCATATCGTCTGTTACATAAACTTCATTAAATTGTTTTCCATTATGAACTGCAAATGTTAAACCTACAAAACTTGGGAAGATTGTTGAACGTCTTGATCATGTTTTGATTGGTTTTTTAGGTGCTTTACCTTCAATAATAGCATCTACTTTTTTAAGTAAATGATCATCGGCAAATGGACCTTTTTTAAGACTACGAGCCATTATTTAGCATCCTTTCTTCTTCTTAAAATAAGTTTATTTGAAGATTTTTTAGTTTTTCTTGTTTTAACACCAAGAGCTTTTTTACCTCATGGAGTAAGCGGAGCTTTACGACCAACTGGTTGTTTACCTTCCCCTCCACCATGTGGGTGATCTACAGGGTTCATAACTGATCCACGAACTGTAGGTCTAATTCCTTTATGTCTGTTAATACCAGCTTTTCCAACATTTACAAGTAAGTGTTCTTCGTTCCCTACAACACCAATTGTTGCACGACAACGTGCTAAAATACGACGTGTTTCACCTGATTTTAATTTTAAAACAACGTATTTACCATTTTCATCTTTACCAAGAATTTGAGCAGAAGTTCCTGCACTACGTGCAATAATTCCGCCACCTCCTGGTTGCATTTCTATATTATGAACAAATGTTCCTTCAGGAATATTTGCAAGTGGTAATGCATTACCCACAATAATGTCAGAAGCCTCACCTGAGTAAACTACTTGACCAACTTTTATACCTTTTGGAGCTAAAATATATCTTTTTTCTCCATCTGCATATGCTAATAAACAAATGTTTGCTGATCTATTTGGATCATATTCAATTGTTTTAACAATAGCAGGAATATTATCTTTGTTTCTTTTGAAATCTATTAATCTGTAGAATCTTTTTACACGTCCACCATGATGTCTAACTGTAATTTTACCTTGATTATTACGACCTGCACTGTATTTTAATTTCACTAAAAGTGATTTTTCAGGTGCATGACCAGATAAATTTTGTTTGAAATCAAGAGTTGACATATTTCTTCTACCATTAGTAGTTGGCTTGTGATATTTAATAGCCATGTCTTCTCCTTTGCTTAAAAATAGTCGCGGTTCTTTCTTTTAAGCACAAAATTCCGCTTTTAATTTAATATTTAATAAAATAATTAGATATAAATAAGCATCTAATTATGATAGGTGCATAATTATTCACCACCTACTTTACGTTTTGTTGTAGTTGCTTTTTTAACTGTTGAAGTTTTTGTTGCAACTGATTTTTTAGCAGCTAATTTTTGAGCAACTTTTGCTTCCACTTCTGAAGCTTTTTTCATTTTTGTTGATTTAACTTCGTCTGCTTTTAATTTATCTTCTTTTGATTGTTCTTCAGAAGGGATGTAGTTAATTTCTTGACCCTCAACCAATGTAACCATTGCTTTTTTATAACGATTTGTAAATCCGTGAAAACGACCAACATTTTTTGGTTTTTTATCTATTTTAATTGTATTTACTTTTGCTACTTTAACTTGGAAAATTGTCTCAACAGCTTCTTTAATTTGAAATTTATTTGCTGCAAAATCTACTTTAAATGTTAAAACTTGGTTTTTTGTTCTTAAGTAATCTGATTTTTCAGTTAAAATAGGTGACTTAATAATTCTTGTTAATTCCATAATTATCTAGCCTTTCTTTGTAAAATTTCTAAACTTTCATTTGAAATTATCATAACGTCAGCACCAATTAATGATTCAACTGTTATTGAATTTGCTTTAACAGTTTTTACATTTTGAAGGTTTTGTGATGATTTAAAAACAAATAAGTTTTCTGTAACAATTAAAATATGTCTTAAATTATTAACTTTTAATTCTTCTAATTTAGCAACAAGGTCTTTTGTTTTGATTGCTTTTAATTCTAAATCATTAACAATAACTGCGTTATCTTTTGCTAATAATGTTAAAGCAGAAACAAAAGCTGCATATTTAACTTTTTTATTAACTTTTAATGAATAGTTTTTATTTGTTTGTGGCCCAAATGCTCTACCACCACCTACTCATATTGGTGATCTTAAAGAAGCATGTCTTGCACGACCTGTACCTTTTTGTCTTCATGGTTTTTTACCACTTCCACTTACTTCGGCACGGTTTTTAACTTGGTGTGTCCCTTGTCTTCTTGAAGCTCTTTCTGAAAGAATTGAGTCAAAAATTGCCTGTTCATAGATTTTTTCACTATTAAAAAGTTCTTGTGGTAATTTAACTTCTTTAAAAGCAGGTTTACTTACTTTTTCTTTTTGAACTGATACTTTTACTGATTTTGAAGCAGTTTCTTTTTTAGTAGTTGATTTTTTAACTGTTGTTTTTTGTGTTTCAGCCATTATTTATCTCCTTCTTTAGATTCTGCTTCTTTAATTAATGCTTCTAATTCTGTTGAATGCATTCCTACTGTAACTTCAATTCCATATTTTTTAGCATGTTCAATAAGTTCATTCATTTTTAAAACTTCTTGAATATCAACTAATTTTATTTGTTCTTTATTTGGTAAACCTTTGATTGCTTGTTTAACTACAACAAATGATTTTTTAGGACCAGGAATTGATCCTTTAATTAATAATAAATTGTTAGCTGTATCAACTTTAACAATTTCTAAATTTTGTAATGTTGTTTTTACATTACCAAGGTGACCAGGCATTGTCATACCTTTAAAAACTCTGTTCCCTGAAATATCTCCAAGTGATCCAGTTTGTCTTACAGGCTGAGAACCTCCTCCTCCACCGTGTGATTTAGGTCCAATTGCTTGGTTATGTCTTTTAATTGTACCAGCAAAACCCTTTCCTTTAGAAGTTCCTGTAACATCTACAAGTTCTCCTGCTTTAAATATATCAGCAGTAATTGATTGTCCTAACTCAAAACCTGACATATTACGAACTTCTTTAACGAAGCGCTTAGGTGTTGTTTTAGCGTTTTTAAAATGACCTGTTTCTGGTTTGTTTGAACGACTTGCTTTTTTATCAAAAACTGCAAGTTGTGTAGCAACATAACCATTTTTGTCATTTGTTAAAACTTTAGAAACAACATTTGGTTGTACTTCTACAACAGTAACAGCTACTCTTGCACCTGTTTCTGTGAAAATCTGAGTCATACCAACTTTACGTCCTAAGATTCCTTTCATTTTAACTCCTTAATAATTTGATTACTTTACTTTTATTTGAATACCTACACCAGCTGGTAATTCTAATCTTTCGATTTTGTCTTTTGTTTTAGCAGATGGATTTGTAATAACTACTAATCTTTGGTGTGTTCTGCTTTCAAATTGCTCACGACTTGTTTTATTAACGTGAACAGATCTTAAGATGGTAACTTCATCTCTTTTTGTTGGTAAAGGAATTGGTCCACTAACTTTTGCTTTATCATCTTCTTTTGCTGCTAAAAAAACTTTTTTTGCAGCTGAATCAACAAGTGAGTGATCAAAACCTTTAATTTTGATATTTAATTTACTCATTTTTAGTTGTCTCCTTTGTTCGATTGTTGAACATAACTCCCTACAAAAACTTAATATTTTTGACAACATTAAAGATATTAACAACCTTGTAGTTCATAGTTATAGTTGCTTTTAGATTATATTACAAAATATAAAAAATAAAAACAATTTTAACAATGATTTTAATTGACAACTCCTTTTGGTGTATCACATATTTTTTTGGTAAATTTTTTGCATAAAAATTGCATAAAACCTCATTCAAAATAACAATTTTTTAATATTTTTAGTAAAAAATTTATATAATATTAATCTATGGAAACTAAATTAAAAAATCAATATACTGCTGATAGTATTCACCAACTAACTGGACTTGCTGCTGTTAGAAAACGTCCTGGAATGTATATTGGTGGTACAGATGTTAATGGATTGCATCATCTTGTTTGAGAAATTGTTGATAACTCAATAGATGAAGCTCTTGGAGGATTTGCTAATAAAATCAAAGTAGTTTTAAGAAAAGATGGTTCTGTTTTAATTTCAGATAATGGTCGTGGTATACCAGTAGAAAAAGCGAAAGGTCAAACTAAAACTGCTGTAGAGCTTGTTTTTACAACATTACATGCTGGTGGAAAATTTGATTCTTCTGCTTATAAGTCTTCTGGTGGTTTACACGGTGTTGGAGCTTCAGTTACTAATGCTTTATCTACAAAACTGATTGTAACTGTTGCAAGAAATGGTAAACTATATAGAACTGCTTTTGAACAAGATAAAATAATAGAAAGAACTACTGAAATTGGAAAATCAAAAACTACTGGAACAACTATTCAGTTTTGACCAGATTATGCTTTTTTTAAAAGAGCAAGACTTAACTTCGAAAGGATTTCAGAACGTTTAAAAGAAAGTGCTTTTTTAATTTCAGATTTGGAAATTGAGTTAATCGATGAAGAAAACAAAATTGAACAAAAATTTCAATACCAAAATGGTTTAGAGTCTTTTTTAGATTTTGTTAATGATGGTAAAAATCCAATTAACAAACCTATAACATTTAAAGATACAAAAAAAGATATAGAGGTACATGTTTCATTTCAATGAAGCGAAGGTTATAATGATTTAATTTTAAGTTTTGTTAACAATGTTAAAACCAAAGATGGTGGAACTCATGAAACAGGTTTTAAAACAGCACTAACAAGAACATTTAATGAATTTGCCGGAAAAGAAGGAGCACTTAAAAAAGGTGTTACATTTGATGGTGAAGATATAAGAGAAGGTTTAACATGTATTATATCATTAAAAGTACCTGAAAATTTATTAGAATTCGTTAGCCAAACTAAGGATAAATTAGGAACACCTGAAGCAAGACAAGTTGTAGATGATATTGTTTCAAAATATTTCCAACAATGAATCACAGAAAACAAAAAAGTTGCAAAAATTATTTTAGATAAAGTTAAAAAAGCCTACGAAATAAGAATAGATGAAAGAAAAAGAAAAGAAGAAGCAAGAACATCTAAAAAAAATCTAAAAGAAAAAGTTATCATTAGTGATAAATTAACACCTGCTGCTTCTAAAAAAGTTGAAGAAAGAGAATTATTTCTTGTTGAGGGTGATTCAGCTGGGGGTTCTGCTAAAAACGGAAGAGACAAAAATACACAAGCTATTTTACCATTAAGAGGTAAAGTTATCAATAGTGATAAAGCTAAAATAACTGATGTTTTAAAAAATAATGAAATTATTACTATTATAAATGCAATTGGTGCTGGTTTTGGTAAAGATTTTGATATTTCCAAAATCCAGTATGGAAAAATAGTTATTATGACCGATGCTGACACAGATGGCGCTCATATTCAAACACTTTTACTTACATTTTTCTTTAGATTTATGAAACCATTAATTGAGCAAGGCAAAGTTTTTATAGCTATACCACCATTATATAAATTAACTAACAAAAGTAAAAAAACAATACAATATTTATGATCAGATGAAGAACTTAGAGAAAAAATAGCACTTGAAAAAGGTGTTACAGAAATACAAAGATATAAAGGTCTTGGAGAGATGAATGCTGATCAACTTTGAGAAACAACAATGAATCCTGAAACAAGATCCTTAATTCAAATTTCTATTGATGATCTTTCATTAGCAGAAAGAAGAGTTACAATACTAATGAGTGATGATTCAAGTAAAAGAAGAGAATGAATTGAAAAAAATATTGATTTTGAAAATTATGATGATTATTTAGAAAAAATTGATGAAATTAATAAAAATAAAAAGTAGAATTAAATTTCTACTTTTTATTTGTTTTATTGTTAATTAATTACTCAACTGAAACTTCAGCACCAGCTTCTACTAATTTAGCACGAATACCTTCAGCTTCTTCAGGAGAAATATTTTCTTTAATTGTTGCTGGAACACCATCAACAACCTTTTTTGCTTCCATTAATGAAAGTCCTAAAACTTCTTGTACTGCTTTAATAACTGGAATTTTCTTTCCGTTATCTGCTTTTAAAACAACTTTAACACTTGATTTTTCTTCTGAACCACCTTCTGATGGAGCAGCAGCAACTGCCATAGCAGCCATTGGATCAATACCAAACTCTTCTTTCATTGCTTCTACAAGTTCCATAACTTCTTTAATTGACATTTCTTTTAATGATTCAATAAATGTTTCTTTTGTTAATTTTGCCATAATTATATTTCCTTTCTTAAATTAATTGATATTAAAAATTATTCTGATTTTCCTTCACTATACATTTTAAGTGAAAGACCAAGTTGTTGTAATGGTGACATCATTGTACGTGCAAGAATTGCAAGTGCTTCTTCGTATGAAGGAAGTGTAGCAACGTCTTTAACACCTTGTGCATCAAGAACTTTACCTTCAAATGTACCTGCTTTGATTGTCACTAATTTATGTTTTTTAGCAAAAGCTACTAATAATTTAGCACCAGCCATTCCATTTTCTTTTGAAAATAAGTAAATGTTTGGACCTACTAAATGATCTGCTAAATCTGATAAACCAACTTGTGATGAAGCAATTTTGAATAAACGATTTTTGTAAACTTTAACTTCAACTCCTGCTTCTGCTGCTTGTAATCTAAGTTCTTCTAATTGACTAACTGTTAAACCACGATATTCAGCGACTGCTAAGGAATGTGAATTTTTAATTTTATCAACTATTTCAATAACAACTTCTTTTTTAGCTGCTTTAAATTTTGATTCTGACATTTTGCCCCCTTTCAAAATTATGCAATACAAATTAAAGAATATACACTAGGTAACTAATTAAGTTATAAAACTGTTACTGTCTTTATGTATTGCTTGCTTATTATAATAAAAAACTTAATAAATTTAAATAAAATTTATATATTTTAGTAAAAATATTTGTTTATACCACTTTTAAGGTATTATTGTAATTATTTGTTAAGACAAAAGTACAAAATAGTATATTACAATTAATAAAACTAAATGTAAAAAATGTTAAAAATAGTATAAGTGATCTGACTGTTATAAGACCATAAAATTGACGAATAATCGATATAAAATTAAGAATAATTGATAAAATCCAAACTAATAAAACAAAAATCCTAAAGGCTAATGGTACTCATTTGTTTTTTGAAACATTATTAATTTTTATTTTATTTAAATTAAAAATCGGAAAAAGACAAACAATAAACAGGGACACAGATTTGAAACAATTATAATTTTAAAGCACTTCAAGTTTCTTGAGGTGTTTTTCAATTAAGATTTGATTGAAATCTTTCATTATTATATTTTACAATAAACGATTCAATTAATGATTTTAATTCTTTAAAAGTTATTTCCTTTATTTTGTTTAAATATAAACATTCTGTTTTTAATATCGAAAAGAAATATTCAACTTCTCTATTATCTAAGGAATTACCAACTCTAGACATTGAAATTTTTCCATTAATTTTATCAACTAATTTTTTATACTC
>NZ_JHWE01000024.1 GCF_000622205.1 Mycoplasma leonicaptivi ATCC 49890 | reverse complement strand
ATAATTGTTCATTCAGATCACGGATATCAATATTCATCAAATAGATATATAAAACTTTCTAAGAAAAATAATTTTAAAATTTCTATGGGTAGAGTTGGTAATTCACTTGACAATAGAGAAGCAGAATATTTCTTTTCTAATATTAAATCTGAAATGTTAAACAAAATTAATATTTCTAAATTAAATTTTTCTGAATTATTAAATCTTATAAAAAATTATGTTGATTGATATAATTTTGAAAGAATACAATCAAATTTACAATGAAAAACGCCTCAAGAAGTTTGAGACGTTAATAAGTATTAATGGTCTAAAATAGACTTCCATGTTTAAAAAATGATTTAATGATAATAATGGTTCAACACTTAATTTTGATGCATATTTTAAATTTGATTTATATGGTAATTATATATTAACAACTAAATATGATGTTTATTTTTCAGAAACAAATGATCAAAATTGAAGCGATGATAAAATAATTCTAAAAAATGTTAATAAATATAACTTAAGAATTAAACCAGATTTATTAAACGGCAAAAAAGAAGGTTATATAAAAATAAAGGTTTATCCTGATGGTCAACCAAACAATTTCTCTTGATCAAATATAAGTAAATTTAGACTTTATTCAGAAAGTGAAAAAGGTATTCATTTTAATTTTACTGGTTATCCAAGTGATTATAAAAATTCAAGAAATAATTTAAGTAAAAGTTTTAACTCAACTGATTTTAATTCAACAATTTCTGATATTTCCCTATGATACTATTTCGAACATTTTTCAATTAACGAAATTAAAACAACTAAATATAAAGTTAAAAGATTTTATAATGGTAGAGAAACAGAAATTAAATCAGGTGTATTATCAATAAGTAACGAACCACAAAAAATTTCTTGAAGCATTGATGAGCAAAATGATAATACTTATGGTAGTTATTTTGTTGAAGTAGAAATCGAAAAAAATAATGGTGAAATAATGAAATACAATTCACAGAGATTTTTTAATATTTCTCAAAATGATGCAAAAAATTTCGATACAAACAAATATATTTAAATCAAAGTCCTAAAACACAGAAACACTCTGTGTTTTTTTATTAAATAAATCAACATTTAAAATTGTTTTATTTAATAATATTTATAAAAAAATAAAACTTTGATAAAATTTAAACATATTTAAATATATTTAAATTAATTTGTTTAAATTTAAAAAATTTACAGGAGTATTGATGAAAATAACAGATAAAAGAACAAAACTAGTTGCCACAATTGGTCCTTCAAGTGACAACTATAATGTTTTAAAACAATTAGTTGAAAATGGTGTTACAACCATTAGAGCTAACTTTAGCCACGGTTCTCATGAAGAACAATCAAATAAATTTAAAATCGCTAAAGAAGTTTCGAAAGAACTTAAAATTCCAGTATCTTTAATGTTAGATACAAAAGGTCCAGAAATTCGTATTGGTAAAATGAAAGATGGTGCTCAATTAGTTGAAGCTGGTACAGAAATTTTAATACACACAACTAATGAAAAATATGCTTCATTAGAAGGTACTTCAAATGAAATTACAGTTGCTTATGATATGGCAAAAGACTTAGTTGTAGGTAATCAAGTTTTAATTGATGATGGTAAATTATCAACTGTTGTTATCGAAGTTGGTGAAGGATATGTAAGAGTTAAAGCAGAAAATACACATAAATTAAAAACAAATAAACGTGTTAATTTACCAGGTGTTGATTTTTCACTTCCTTTCCTTGCTGAAAAAGATATAAACGATGTTAAATTTGGTATTAAAGAAGGAATTAACTATGTTGCTGCTTCATTTGTTAACTCAGCAAAAAATGTTAAAGAATTAAGACAATTATTAGACGAAAATGGTGGAGAACACGTTCAAATTATTTCAAAAATTGAATCACATTTAGGATGTATGAATATTGATGAAATAATCGAAGCTTCTGATGGTATTATGGTTGCTCGTGGAGACCTTGGTTTAGAAATACCATACTATGATGTTCCTTACTACCAAAAGAAAATGATTAGAAAATGTCGTGAAGCAGGTAAACTAGTTATTGTTGCTACACAAATGCTTGATTCAATGGAAAACTCACCACATCCAACTCGTGCAGAAGTCACTGATGTTTATTATGCAGTTGAATTAGGTGCTGACTCTACAATGCTTTCTGGTGAAAGTGCTAATGGTAATTTCCCAGTTGAAGCAGTTAAAACAATGACAGCTATTTCAAAAAGAGCAGAAAAAGAATTTTACTCAAGAAACTACTATGAAAGACAATTAGAAAAAGTTTGAGAAAATTCAAATCAAAATGATAAACGTACAAAAATCGCATATGAAATTGCTCAAAAAGCAAAAAGTCGTGAGTACAAATATATTGTTGTTTTATCAAGAACAGGTGAATTATTAAAACGTGTTGCTAAATTCCGTCCAAATTCATTAGTTATTGGTGTTTTAGATAATGAAAAATTACTTGGTGGTTTTGGTGCTTATTCAAGTGTATTTGTTTCAGTTGATTCAAAAAATCTTTTCTCAGAAATTAAAAAAGACACCTCAAAAGCTGAATTAGCTTTAGTTCCTTACGGTATTCAATCAGGAGATAAATTCCTTGTTGTTGAAAACGAAAAAATTACAGAAGAAGTTGTTAAATAATTTTTATAATTTAAAAACACAGATAATTTATTTATCTGTGTTTTTAAATTTTATAATTTATGTAATATATTTATAATATACTTTTAAATAATAAAGTAAAATTGAACTATGAAACAATTTATTTATTTACACACTAATACGGAATATTCTTTTTTACAATCAGCAATAAGAATTGATGATTTACTTAACAAAGCAAAAGAAAATAATCAAAAATATATAACAATAACTGATTTTGAAAATTTTCATTCGTTGCAATTTGTTTGAAATTATCAACGAAAATATGATTTTAAACTTATTTTAGGTGTTGAATTCCAATTAAAAGAAAATTTTAGAGTAATTTGTTTAGCAAAAAATAATAAAGGATTTGATTTTTTAAAAAATCTTGTTTTTAAAAAAAGTTACAATCAAGAAATTTCATTTTACGATTTAGAAAATGAAAATATTTTTGTTATTGACCATTTTGAACTAGGTTGATTTGCTAATAAAACAAAAATTGAAAATATAGATACCTTAATTTCTAATTTTTATTTAAATAATAAAAAAAGTTTATACCACCAAACAGTATATGCACCAACTAAAAAAGTTTTAAATTATGAAGATAATGAAATTTTACTTGTTTTAGATTTTATTTCTTGTGGGATCAAACAAGAAACTTTAAAAAATGATTATTATGCTTATTATGATGAAAACGAATTTTTAGATGTTGATCCTGAAATATTATTAAATAATGAAAAAATAGTGTCACAAATAAATATTTCCAAACCTAATTCGGAAATTAAACTAGCCAAATTTGCTGATAATAGTGATGAAATTTTTAAAAATTTAATTCAAGGAAATAAATATAAAAAACTTATTAAAAATTATTCAACTGAAATTGTTAATCAAAGAATAAAAAATGAATATAACACAATTAAAAAACTTGGTTTTATTGATTATTTTTTAATTATTCAAGATGTATTAAATTATGCAAGAAGTATAAATATAGAAGTTGGACCCGGGAGAGGTTCTGCTGCTGGATCATTAATTAGTTATTTATTAAATATTACTTCTGTAAATCCATTAGAATTTAACTTACTTTTTGAAAGATTTTTAAACGAAGACAGAGTTTCATTACCTGATATAGATAATGATATACAAGATAACAGAAGAGATGAATTATTTACTTACATAAAAGACAAATATGGTGAAAATAATATTGCTTTTATATCAACTTTTCAAACATTAGCTTCAAAAAGTTCTATTAGAGATGTAGCTAAATTTTTAGATTTATCTAAAACAGATTTAAATTATGTTTTAAAATCTTTAAAAGGAAAATACGATAATCTTAATGAAGAATATCAAAAAAATAAAATATATAAAACAGTTGCTGATAAATTTAATATTTTACATAAACTCGCTTCAAAAATTGAAGGATTACCAAGACAAATTGGAATTCACCCTGCTGGTTTAATAATAAGCAATCAGTCAATTATAGATGTCGTACCTACTCAAAGAAGTTCAAATGGTTTCCAACAAGTACAAATGACTATGAACAATATTGAGCAATATGGTTTAATTAAGATAGATTTTTTAGGATTGAAAAATTTATCTATTATTTCAGAAATAGAAAAATACATACCAATACAAAACAGATTTGATTTTATTATTAATGATTCAGTATCAATGTTTAAAGATCAAGTTACATTTAACTTATTAAATTCACAAAATACAAAAGGTATTTTTCAATTAGAATCCGATGGTATGAATCAGGTTATTGAAAAAGTTAAAATTGACTCATTTGATGATATATATGCAATAATTTCACTTTTTAGACCTGGTCCTTTACAATATATTAGTAAATACGCAGAAAATAAAAAAAATCAACAATTTATTAAAAAAATTCACCCAATTTATGATGAAATTGTTAAACCCACGTTTGGAATTATTGTTTATCAAGAGCAAATTATGCAAATTGTTCAAGGTATTGCAAACTTAACTTTTGCACAAGCTGATTTATTCAGAAGAGCAATTTCTAAAAAAGATGAATTAACATTACATAAATATAAAGAAATGTTTTTTAAAGGTGGTACATCTAATGGTATTGAGCAAGAAATACTTCAAAATATTTTTAATAATATAGAACTTTTTGCAAATTACGGTTTTAATAAATCACATGCTGTTGCTTATTCACTTTTATCTTATAAAATGGCATTTTATAAATCAAGATATCCTGAAATTTTTTATAAAGTATTATTATCAGAAAACTCTTCTGATCAAAACGCTATTAAAAAATATGTTATTGATGCTTTTTCACAAGGTATTGAAGTTGAGTTACCAAATATTTTAATATCAAGCAAAATATGTGAAATTTATTCTAAAAAGATTTATTTACCTCTTAATTCTATTAAAGGTATTGGTGAATCAGCTATTGAAAAAATTTTATCTGAAAAAGAACGTGCTGGTCAATTTAATAATTTCATAACAACTTGTTTAAGATTAAAAATCGCCGGTGTTGGTGATGCTGTTTTAAAAACATTAATACAAGCAGATACTATGAGAGATTTTGGTAATATTACAACATTATTAAATTCATTAACATATATTAATGATTATTTTAAGTTATTTGAAAGAGTTTCTAAAAATAGTGATGATAAATATTTAGAATTACAAAACTTTATCAACACTCAAAATTTATATGATATTGAACTAATCAGTTTTGAAGATGATATTGAAGAAGTAAATAAAATAAAATCTGATTTATTTGGTTTTGAAATTAAAACATTAAAAGTGGAAAAACCTAAACAGATAACACATTTTGATAGTCAATGCTTGGCGAACTTAAATGAAAAAGCAAAGGTTTTAATTGTAGAATTATTAGATATTAAAAAAGGTAAAAAACCTGGACAGCTAAATCTAGATATTCAAGATCACAGTAAAAGAATTACTGCTTACTCATGAAGTGATTCCTTAGAAAGGTTGCTTGATAATAAAACAAGAAGAAAAATAAGAGTTCAAATTTATTTAAGTAAAGCAGGTTATTATAATATTTTAGGTTATGAGGAGATGCAAGAAGATGCAATATAAAAACAATATAGAAAAAAAACCAAAAACACTTTTAGTAGATGCAAATTTTTTAATGTTTCAATCATTTTATGCAACATATAGAGGTGATATTGATGATGTTTTAAGAACAAAAGATAACATACCAACTAATGCAATTTCTGTTTTTTGTTCTCAATTAGTAAAACTACTAAATGAATTTACACCTGATGCAATAGTTTTTGCGTTTGATTCAGCAACTAAAACAAAAAGACATGAAGTTTTTCAAGATTATAAAGGACAAAGACCAAAATCACCTAATGAATTATTTATACAATTTGATTATATTAAAAAATTATTAACTCTTTTAAATTTAAAATATTTTGAAATACCCGGTGATGAAGCAGATGATATCATTGCCACATGTGCAAAAATTTTACCTGGTCAGAAAATTATTTTTTCTAATGATAAAGATTTATTGCAATTAGTTAATGAGGATGTTTATGTAGTACAAAAAAAACCAACAGGTTATTTTTTAAATAAATTATCTATTTTTTATGAACATTATGAAATTTGACCGAATCAAATACCTGATTTTAAAGGATTGAAAGGTGATCCATCAGATAATTTACCCGGTGTAAAAGGAATAGGTGATAAAACGGCAATTGCTTTATTACAACAATACCAAACATTTGAAAACATTTATAATAATATAGATGAAATTCAAAATAATAAGAAAAATTGAGCTAAAAAACTTCTTGAAGGTTATCAAGAAGGATTATTATGTTATAAACTTGCGATTTTAAATAATGATGTACAAGGTATTTCAAATAATTTGAATGATTTTTTAATTTCTAATATAACCTTTGAACAAGGTATTCCATTAATTCAAAAACTTGAACTTAATGTTTTTTCAAAAGCATTAAAAACTTATCTTGATAATAGAAAATTATAATGGTAGCAATTGTCGGTAAAATTTCAAGTGGTAAAACTACTTTATTAAATTATTTTCAAAAACTTGGTTATAAAACTTTTAATTCAGATATTTTTGTGAATCAACTTTATAATAATAGTGAATTTTGTTTTAATGCTAGAAAAAAAATATCATATGATATTTTTACTAATGATAATTTAATTTCTAAAATTAAAATAAAAAATATTATTTTTAAGGATACAAATTTGCTTTTTGAATTAGAAACCTTAGTTTTTGAAGAAATTTATAAACATTTAAAAGAAAATAAATATGATTTTGTCGAAATTCCAATTTTGTTCAATGCACCAAAAAAAGTAATTAAATTATTTAATGAAATATTTTTTTTAAACAACAATTTTTTTAAAATAGAAAAAAATAATGTTATTCAAGAAAGAATTAAAAAATTATTAAATACTTTAAACTCTTTTGATTGAGATTCTTATGAAACTTTTTTTGAAATACCTATTTATAATGTAGTGTTTTCAAAAAATAAAAACAACACAAAATGCATAAAAATCCAAATAAAAAAAAGAAAAAAATATTAAAAAATCAATAAAAATAATTCTATTTTGTTATACTTTATTTTAGCATTTTGATAAATTAAGGAATATTAATTATGAAGAAAACATTAGACTATGAATCATTTGCAGTTGTAAAAACAACACATATTTCAAGCGAAGATTTACATAATCTTCGTCAATTTTATGGTCCAGTTATAGGTTCAACTGGTGTTTTTTTATATGAATATTTACTTGATTTATGTAAAAACAAAACTAGTGTTACGGTTGAATTTCCTTTTTCAACACTTTGCATTTATATGAATATGCATGAAAATGATTTAAATAAAGCAAGAAGAGAAATTGAAGGTTTAGGTTTAATAAATACATATAAGAATGATTTAAAAACAATGACTTTTTTTAGAATACACAAACCTCTTAACTATGACGGTCTTGCAAAAAACCCATTTGTGTCTAATTTAATAATTCAAAAAATCGGTTTAACAAACTTCAACAGAATGTTAAACAGTAGAAAACCTGATTTTGATAATTGTTCAACAAATGATTTTGAAGATGTTTCAACTAACTTTTTTGAAATCTTTGATAAAAACGATGATCAAGAAAAACAAACTATTAAAAACCATTTTATTTCATTGGGTAACAAAGAAGTTAATCCAGTTGAATTACATACAATTAGCAATAAACTTAATTTAAGAGTTCCTTTACAATTTGGTTCAGTAAAGTTTTCTAATGAATATGAAGCGGTTTTAAAACTTAATAATTATGAATTTTTTGAACAATTATCAGGTGAAAAAATAACAGATTTTGACAAAAATAATATAGAAAAATGAAAAAATGCCTTACAAGATTCTTTTGCTTTAAATTATGTAATGTTAATCGCAAGAAAAAGAAGAAAAACAAATACATGAATCAAACTTATTGACTCTATGATTAAAGAGTTAACATCACAAAATATTTTTAGTTTTTCTGATGTTGAAACATATATTAATGGTATGCTAAGAAGTAATTCAAATACAAAAAATGTTTATGAACAAATAGTTTTATTAAAAAATTCTTATTTAGGTAAATAATATGACAAATAAAAATTCTTTTGACACAACAAAAACAGTTACAATTAAAGAAAAAAATGCAGCAATAAAACATATTGCTGCTATTTTAAATAACAAACATGTAATCGAACTTATAAAAAAACTAAAAGCAAATGAACAAGAAATTGAGCAATATGCAGCTGATTTTTTAGTGTATGCCAATGAACAAAAACAGCCTGATAACCACCTTTGATTAACTTCTATTACAAGAAATACAACAACTGGTAAGATAAATGTTTCTAAATATATAAATAAAAGTAAAAAGTTTGAAAGTTTTAAAATTAAGGCAAATATTAATTTAGGTTTTTTAGGAAAACTTAAATATGATGTGAAACTGCAACATTTTATCTTTTCTGATGACAATTCAGAAGATGATATTTATGTTTATTTACAAAATATGCTAAACGCTATCAAAAACAATAAAAAAATACCATCATTGTTTTTAATTGGAGATTATGAAACCAGTAAAACAGAGTTGATGTGCGCTTTAACAAATCATTTTGCATCACTTAATTATAAAGTGGCTTATATCGATGTAAATGATTTAGATGACTATTCTAAAAAAGTATTTAGCAATGATATAAATATTGATATTTCTTTATTAACACAAGAATTAATTGAGCAAGATGTTTTATTTATTGATGAACTTGGTTATAAACAATTAAATAATTGATTTTTAGAAACAATTTTAGTTAAAGTTTTGGAAAAAAGATATTTAGATAAAAAACTAACTTTTTTTGGTTCATACTATGGAATCAATAAAATAACTTATAGAATTACTAAAGAAAAATTATCAAACGAATCTAATAATTGACCTCCATTATTTAAGAAATTTTTATTTTTAATTGATAAAATGTCAGATGAAAAAATTTGAACTGAAAAATATGAAATCAAGGAGAATTAATTATGAAAATTTTATTAGCAGGAACTCCTGAATTTTCTGTACCTATTTTTGAAGAAATCATTAAAAACTTTAATGTTGTTGCAATAGTTTCACAACCAGATAAGCCAGCCAACAGAGGATATCAAACTCAATCAACGCCTGTTAAATTATTAGCACAAAAATATAATATTAAACTTTTTCAACCTAATAAAATAGGTGATATTTATCAAGATTTATTAGAAATTGATTATGATGTGATGCTAACATGTGCTTTTGGTCAATTTATTCCGACAAAAATTTTAAACATACCAAAAAAAGGTTGTCTAAATATTCATGGATCATTATTACCAAAATATAGAGGAGCAAGTCCTATTCAATATTCACTTTTAAATGGTGATAAAACTACTGGAATAACATTGATGTTTATGGTAGCACAAATGGATGCTGGTGATATTATTTTTCAAGAAGAAATTGAAATCGATAAATATGAAACTTCTGATACTCTTTTTAAAAGATTGTGTTTTTTAGCAGAAAAAAATATAACAAAATGATTAAGATTATTTGAAAATAATCAATATAAAAGAATAGTTCAAGATGAATTAAAAGTTGTATTATCTCCTAAATTATTAAAAGAAGACGCTTTTTTAGACGAAAAAAACAATACTACTTTTAATGTCCTAAAAAAAATTAAAGCATTTTCTTCAAATCCAGGTGCTTACACTTTTATTAAGAATAAAAGATTAAAAGTTTATAATGCTTCTTATGAGCCAATAAAAAATTCATTAATTTTAAATTGTAAAAATGGACAACTCTTTATTTTTGATTATCAATTTGAGTCAAAAAAAAGAATTAAAATTGATTTTTAAAATCATCCTTAGGGATGATTTTTATAATAAATTACTAAATAATATTTTTTTAAATTGATAACTTAATTTTTGTTGATTTATAAAGGTTTTGATTATCTAATTCTTTTCAAACTTTAATATCATCTAAATTATTTTTTGAAGCATTTACTATTTTTGGTTGTAATTTTCCATTAATTATTATTGTTTTATCTGTTTTATTAAATGAAAGAGTTACTGTATCCATATCTAAAACAGATTTTCTATCACTAGAAATTTTGCTAAAAATCTTATTTAAAAATACTTTTCTTTCACTAATTTTATCTTTAATCTTATTATATTCTTGCTCTAATTTATCAATATTATTATATTTCTTTATTTCTTGTTCATTTTCTTTAACATCATAGAAAAATACTTTATCAATAACATCTTCTGCTTTTATTGTTTTGAAGCCTTCAAGAGTATAAATAAATTTATATTTATCTTTTAGTTTTTGAATATTTTTTGGTGTGAAAATAACTTCTAAGAATAATTTACCTTCAAAATCATTAGCATATGAATTAAATTCTAATTTATAGTTATCATTAAATACATTTAATAAAACGCCATTATTAGTTCTTAAATCAAAACTATTTTCTAATATTTGTTCTTGTGTTTGATAATTTCTTTTAATTAATTGATTTTTTCAATAATCATTAGTTGCATTGACATCTGAATTTCAAAAATTATGATCTTTTGCAAAAGAAGAAGCTAATGTGTTTGATTGATTTTGTATATTAGTTCTTAAAATAAAATCAGATAATTTATTATTGTTTACTGTTAAATTTTCATTATATTGATATTCATTGGGATTTGTTTTATTATTTTCTTGTATTTTTTGTTTTTGTTTGGGTGCAAAAATATATCATATTAATACTGTTCCACCAAAACCAAAAATAAAAAAGAAAATAACTGTTAATGCTTTTATTCAAGTATTTTTATTTTTCATTATTCTCCATTGTTTCATTGATATTATTAATTAGCTGATCTATACCAAAAAAAGTTTGTGACGATACAATAAAATATTTATTAAAACCATATTCCTCTTGGGCCTTTTTGATAGATTTTAACAAAATATTTTTTTCTTTTTGATTAAGTTTATCACATTTAGTATAAACAGGTGTAAAAGGTAACTTAATTTTATATAAAAAATCTAAAATTCCAACATCAGTTTTTGTTACTCCATGTCTTGAGTCTAAAAGTAAATATAGATGTTTAAGATTTTTTCTTTTTACTAAATATTCTTCAATCATCACTAACATTTTTTTAGATTGTTCAATGGATATTTTAGCATAACCATAACCAGGTAAATCTACTAAAACTGCACCATGGTTATTTTCAAAAAAGTTGATTAATTGTGTTCTACCAGGTGTTTTAGAAACTCTTGCAAGTTTTTTATTACCAACAATAGCATTAATTAAACTACTTTTTCCTACATTAGACCTTCCTCAAAAAGCAATTTCATTATTTGAGTGCTGATATCAATTTTCTATATTAGTTGATGATTTAATAAACTTAAACATACTACTCCTTATTTTTTATATTTGTTGAGGAAATATTTAAATATTCTTCATCTGCTAAAAATAAAATAGTTTCAATATTTGGGTTGATCTCTTTATTTATTTTAGCAAGATTTACCTCATATCAATAATCTTTTTCATCGCGAAGTGATCTTATTAAAAAATTAATATTGTATTTTTTGATAAAATTTGCTGTTAATTCATTTTTATTGATTAAAACAAAAACATTTTTTAAATGTTTTGTTTTGTTTTTAATATTTATTACATTTTTTTGAAAATTATTTTTATCTTTTTTTGGATTTTGAGCAATAACAATATATATTTCATCAAATATTTTTAAAGCTTTTTCTAAAATATGTAAATGTCCATTATGAAATGGATCAAATGAACCCGGAAATGCAGCAATTGTTTTATTCATAAATTTTTACACAATTACGCGCTATAACTAATTCTTCATTAGTTCTTATAACATAAACTGGAACTTCACTATCAGGCGTTGATATTAGTTGATAGTCACCAATATTTGAATTATTTAATTTGTCATCTAATTTTATTTTTTTAAAGAATAATTTATCAATTACTTTTTTACGAATAAGTGCAACGTTTTCACCGATACCAGCAGTAAATACAAGAGCATCCGGATTACCACCAATTTTATTTGCATAAAGCGCAGTATAATCAGCTATTTTTTGTGTAAATAACTCAATCGCAAATACAGAATCTGCATCTCCTTTTTCAGCAGCAGCACGTAAGTCTCTCATATCACTAGAAAGACCTGAAACACCCATTAAACCACTTTGTTTGTTAAATATATCTGTAATTTCATCAATTGATAATCCAGTTTGTTTTGCTAAAAATTGATGAATTGATGGATCTAAATCACCTGATCTTGTACCCATCATAATCCCTGCTAATGGTGTTAATCCCATAGAAGTATCAAATGATTTTGATTCTTTAACAGCACATAAACTTCCCCCATTACCTAAATGTAAATTAACAAATGAAACTTGTTTTTTATTTAAAATTTCTGCTAATTTTTCAGTAATAAATTCATGACTTATACCATGAGCACCGTATTTTTTGATATCATATTTATTAGTTAAATCTTTTGGTATTGCATATGTGCTATTAATTTTGTCTATTGTTGTATGAAATGCTGTATCAAAATCTGCTGAAAGTTTTGCAACAGGGAATGTTTTTTTAAACCCTTTGATAGCTTGCACTGCACCAGGATTGTGCAATGGTGCATAAATTGATATTTTATCAATTGTATTAATTACTTCTTCATTTATTTTAGTTGTTTTGTTAAAATAGTTTCCACCTTGTACAACTCTAAAACCGATATATTCAATTTCTTTAACATCTTTAATTAATTTAATTTCAAGCATTAATTTTGTTAATTCTTCAACTGCAACAGCGTGTGTTGGTAAATGTAATTGTTTTTCAAATTTTTCACCCTTAAATTTAATGTTAATATTTCCTTTTTCTAAAGTTATTCTTTCTGCAAGACCACTTGCTTGAAGTTCTAAATTATTTTTTAAAAATAAACTGAATTTTATTGAACTACTACCTGCATTAATTACTAAAACTTTACTCATCTTTATCTCCTTGTGCTTGTAAACATGTTATATATATTGTGTATAAAATATCTTGTCAGTTTGAACCTCTTGATAAATCATTACATGGTTTTGATAAACCGTTTAATATTGGACCAATAGCAATAAACCCTGAAATCTGTTCTAAGAATTTATAAGATATATTTGCTGATTCTAGATTAGGAAAAATAAAAGCATTGCATTTTTCTTCAAATGTTAAATAATCAAGTTTTTTGTTTCTGATTTTTAAATTAAGCGCAGCATCTACTTGTATTTCACCAAGAATATTAAGTTCAGGATGATATTTTTGTAATTCATAAGTAACTTCCCTAATTATTTCTGTGTTTTTATTTTTAACAGAACCATTTGTTGAATAACTTAATAAAGCATAATTAGCTTTTTTATTAAGTGTTTTTATAAATTCAATTTGATTTTTGGCTATATTAAATAATACTTTTTTGTTTATATTTATATTTACAGATGGATCGCTTAAAAAAAGTGTTTGTTCTTCTTTTGTTAAAATAATTGTTGAAGATGCAATTTCGTTATTATTTTTAGGTTTAATAATCTTAAAAATATTTCGTAAAAACTCAGCACTTGTTAAATTTAAACCACCAACTATTCCATCAATTACTCCATCATACAAAAGTATTAACGAGCATAAAACATCTTTATATTTAGCAAAAAACTCTTTTGCTTGAACATAATCATCTTTACCATTTCTTATTTCTAGATATCTCACAATGTATGAATCTACTTCTGAAACATTTTTTAAATTTACAAAATCTATTATTTTGAAAATTTTTATTTTTGCTTCAAGAGGTATGTTGTTAATTGCTTTTTGTATTTCAGGTTCAGAATCATCCAAAACCAAAATTTTTACATTATTTTTTAGTTTTAAAACCTGATTTTCTAAATGATTTAAAAAGTTCATAAATTAATTATAAACAATTATTTTATATGCTTAAAATATAATATTTTAAATTTAAAATCTGTGTGAAATAACCTTTATTTTGTCGCTCTTTTTTTAAAATTTTAATTGTTTTGTTTTGTAAAATGTTTAAATTTCAAAATAAATTTTTTTCTTTTTTTAAAATTTAAAATAAAAAAAGATTATTGAAATAAAGGGGGACACAGAAATGACACAGTTATTTCTGTGTTTTCTTTTATAAAACAAAAGGAAGGGGGAGGGGTATACCCCTCGGGCTTCGCCCATAAAAATGAGCAAACATTTATCACACAAACAATGAGAATTTTGAATCAAAGAGTATTACAAAGCAAATAATAATTTTGCTAGTGAACAACTATTTTGAACTAATTTTTGTAATCAAAATAACATTAAATTTACTAAGCACGTAATTTATAGATTTAAACAAAAAATTAACTTGTA
>NZ_JHWE01000023.1 GCF_000622205.1 Mycoplasma leonicaptivi ATCC 49890 | reverse complement strand
CCTTTATAACTTTCATTGCTTCCATAGTTAAAAGTTTTATTAAGTTTCATTGTTCTGATTTATTAAAAAATAAATCAAGTTTAACATTTAATTCAATAATAGATGAATTATCAAAAATTGAGGTTTCAAAATTTGATGAAAAATATATAAGAAAAAATTCTCTAACTGCAAAACAAAAAGAAATACTCAAAAATTTGAATATTTCTTCTGATGAATTATATAGTTTCATAATATCTATAAACGAAAAAATTTCTTAATTTTTTTTATTTAGTATAAAATTTACTGAAAGTTTAAATTTTTATGTGTTTTTATTTTATATATATATATAATATTTATATGAAATCAAGTTTAGATAATATTAATAATGTGTTAGATAATAATAAGGTTCTTTATATACCTGTATTCCAAAGACCATATATTTGAGATAAAAAACAATGTAAAAGATTATGAAACGACCTTATGTTACTTTATAATGATATAAAGAAAAAGCACTTCCTCGGTTCACTTGTTGTGGTTCAAGATTTAAGTAATGGTGCTTGGGAAAGTAATAATTTGATTATTATTGATGGTCTGCAGAGATTAACAACCATAATTTTGCTATTAATTGCAATCCGAGATGTTCTTGAAAAAGATTTAAGTGATTTTAATTATTTAACACGTATAAACTCAAGTGGTGATAAAATTCATAAAATAGTATTGAATGGTGATGATAAACATATATTATTTGATTTATTAGAAAGAAACAAACAAGGTTTAAAAGATAAAAAATCCAAATTAATTGATAACTTAAATTATTTTGTGGAATTATTAAAAAATAATAACATTAATTTTAATAAACTCAAAGAGGCGTTTTCAAAATTGGAAATAGTCACAATGACTGTTGAAGAAAACGATGACAATCCACAAGAAATTTTTGAAACAATCAACTCTACTGGTGCACCTTTAATAAAAAGCGATTTAATAAGAAATAATCTACTTTTTAGTGAAGATAAAAAAACACAAGAAAATTTATATTTAAATTATTGAGTAAAAATAGAAAATTTATTCACAAAAGATAAAGAAGAATACATTAATTTATTCTTTAAAGATTTTTTAACTCTACAACTTAACAGAATACCAAAAAATAATGATATTTATGAAGAGTTTAAAAATTGACGGTTACATTCAGAGTTCCAAAAAGACACAGAGAGATTACTAAAAATTATTTATGATAATGCCATTTTATATACTAATTTCTTATATGCAAGAGAAAAAGATAAAGAAATTAACGAATTTTTTAAAGACTTTTTAGAAATTAATAATACACCAGTCTTTCCTGCATTGTTAAAATTTATGATTGATTATGAAAGTCAAAAAATAAACAAAAACGAACTATTAGAAATTTTAGAAATTTGCATTAGTTTTTTAATAAGAAGAAAAATTTGTTCAATTCCAGTAAGTTCTTTAAATAAAATTTTCTTTGACTTAATAAAAAATATTGAATTTAATAATTATGTAACATCAGTTAAAACTTTTATTGTTAGTGGTATTAATTCAAGTGAATTTCCAAAAGATGAAAAATTTAAAGAATTTTTTATCACAAAAAATTTTAAACAAAACGATAAAGTGCATTTTATTTTAAAGAAAATAGAAATGCATTTAAATAAAAAAGCAAATGTTAATTTTAGTACATATACAATAGAACATATACTACCAAAAAATCAAAACTTAAACAACGATTGAGTACAAAGTTTAGGTCCAAATTGAAAAGATATACAAATTAACAATCTTAACAAAATTGGTAATTTAACTCTTACTCCATATAACTCAGAAATGAGTGATAAATTTTTTACTCAAAAGAAAACAATGCAAAACGGTTTTGATAAATCAGGATTAAGAATTAATGACTATTTATTAGATAAAAATATTTGAACAGAAAAAGAAATAAAAGAAAGAACTGAAATATTATTGCAAAATGCTTTAAAAATTTGAAAATATCCAAGATTATCAAACGAAGAAAAAACAAAAAGAGATAATATAAAATTAAATCAAGAAAAATATGATTTGCATTCATACAAAATTACAGAAACAAACTTAAAACTATTTGAAATAATTGATCAATATATGCTTTCTTTAAATCATAATATCAGCAAAGTATTTAATAAATGATATATATCTTACAATGTTTCTAACAACACAAATAAAAGAAGTCTAATTTATATAGTTTTACGTAGTAATTACATATCTATTTTATTTAATACTCCGTTTGGTCAAATAATTGATAAGAATGGTCTTTGTGAAGATGTTTCCAATATTGGAAAATGAGGAAGTGGTGATGTTAGAATACACTTTGAAAATCTATCTGATAAGGAATATATATTTGATTTAATTAATCAAACCATCAAATACAATTTAAATAAAATCAACAAGAAAAATTAAAGAACTAAAAAGAAATTGCAAAACTCTTTTATTCTAATATTACTAAGTTAAATCAAAACAATGATTAGTTGTTTTGATTTTTTATTTTGATTTTATTAAGTGTATGTTAAAATTACTCTATGAAATTTAGAACACACAATATGATTATGATTATTAATAATATTAACACCTTTATTCGTGTTATGTTTTAGTATTCTAATCTGTTAGTTAATTTCATACATAACAGATTAATAAATAGAAATCTGTTATGACTATAGAGGTGCCTTTAATAATAGTAAATAAACGAGCAGGTATGCAAAGACTTTATTGAAAGGATATAAAGGCCGAAATAATTTAAAAGACATTTTAAATTATTGGTAGAAAATCATAAAAGATTTCTACTCTTTGGTGAAAACCATTGGTGCTATAGATTTACTTCTTTAAATTATTTTATTAATATTTTAAAGTTTTGTAGATTTATAGTCTGCAAAACTTTTTATATCAAAATTAAGGAGTAAAATGAAAGCAAAACAGTATAAAAATCATTCTGATGTTCCTTCTGAATATAAATGAGATTTAGAAGATATTTTGCAAGGTAAATCAATTGAAGAAATAATTGATGAGTATAAAAATATCTTTAAACAAAGAATACAAACAAAGGAAACAAAATATCAAACTATTGAAGCGTATATTGCAGATTTAAAATTAAGTGAAAAACAAAGCGTTTTAGTAAATAAAATTGATAACTATATTAGTAATAATTTAAGCTCAGACTTAACAAATGCAAAATACTTAAAGTTAGAAAATGAGTTTAAAAACATTTCACACGATCTTTTATCAGAATTTGGTTCAGAAACAAATAGGTTTTTTAAAAACATTGAAAAACTAAAATTATGAAAAGAAGATCCAAGATTAAAATCTTACAAAATTCATATTGAAGAAACAATCAAAGAGTTTAAGCATAAACTTGATGATAATATTGAAGAATATTTACTTCAAACCTCAATAGGAACACCTGATCCTCACTCAATATTTAGTATTTTAACAAATAGTGAATTAGATTATGGTTTTATTGAAGATTCAAAAGGAAACAAACACAAATTAAATAAAACTAACCGTGTTAAGTTTTCGAAATCAGATGATAAAAAACTACGTAAAGGTGCATATCAAAATTTTTGAAATGCTTATTTAAAACATAAAGATAGTTTATCCGAAATATTGTTTCAACATTTTAAAGCAATTACAACGGATGCAAAAATTAGAAAATACAAGTCTGCTGTGGACATGCTTACAAGTTCAGATAAAGTGTCAGATGAAATTTTGCAAAAATTATTTTTAAAAGTTGCTCAAAGCAAACATTTAGCTAAAAAATATAATGATAACTATAAAAAATTCTATAAACAAAAATTTAATGAAAAAATGGAAGTATGAGACACTTCGCGTGAATTATTAAATATTAAAAGTTCATACACTGTACATGAAATGAATGATATAGTACAAAAAGCACTCAAACCTTTTGGAGAAGAATACTCAAAGCAAATTGAAAAAGCGTTAACACAAAATTGAGTTGATTATATGTCTACTGAAACAAAACGTGGAGGAGCCTATAGTATTGGTGGTACATACGGAATCGATAAAAAATATATTTTAATGAATTTCGAAGGAACACTTTCAAGTGTTGAAACTCTTGCACATGAATTAGGTCATTCAATGCATTCATATTATTCAGACAAACATAATGATATTCAAAATGCGAGTTATCCAATCTTTTTAGCAGAAATAGCTTCAATTTTTAATGAATTTATGCTTTTTGATTATTTATTAAAAAGCACCAAATCAGATGCGTTTAAGTTTAAAATTTTAAGCAGTATTATTTCAGGCTTTTTTGGAACAGTTAACAAGCAAATCCTTTGAGCAAACTTTGAATATGATTTATACAAAGGAATTGCTGATGGAAGTGTTTCAAGTAGTTATGAATCAATTAGTAAAGTATATTTTGAAAATGCAAAAAAATATTCTAATAAAAAATCACACAAATATACAGTAAAAGACAATTTACAATGTATTTATGTTCCACACTATTATTATGGTTTTTATGTTTATAAATATGCAGTAGGACAACTAGTTGCTTCATATTTCTTTAAACAATATCAAAATCAAGGTAAAAAAGCACTTGAAAATTATATAGCAAATTTTTTAAGTGCTGGTGGTTCAGATTACCCACTTAACATTCTTAAAAAAGTAGGAGTTGATCTTTTAGATGATAATTTCTATAAAGAAGGTTTTTCATATATTGAAAATTTAATAAATCAATGAATAAAATTAGGTAAAAAAATATTTAAAAATTAGGAGAAAATATGAGAAAAAAATATTTATTATTAGGTAGTTTAACAACAGTAGTTTCTGCTCTACCATTTATAGCAGCCTCATGTGGTTCGCAATCAGCAACACCTGATTCATCTAGAACAGTTTTAACAAAAGAAGAAGCATCTAAATTAGCACCTTTTGTTAAAAGTCCAGAGGGCGTTAGTGTTGATACAACAAAATATCAATCATTAGAATATGTACAAAATTTAGTATTACCACACAAAAAATTTAATACAGTTGTAAATTCAAATTTTGATATTAAAGCAAAAAACAGAATTTATGAATTCCAATACAATACAAATTTTTCAGAAAATAGATCTAAATATGATCTTTCATATTCATCAGGTTCATATACAGATATAGAAGAAGATTTAACAATTGGTAGATTATACGAAAAAGCTTACTATGGTCAACCTGAAATTCAAACAACAAACAAACTATCAGAAGACGGTACTACATTTGTTGAACAAAGACAAATTCTTAAGCCTTCTGTAACAAGATGGAAACTTGAATTCGCTGAATCAATTACATTAACTGTTAATGGTGTTGACTATATTTATAATTCTGATGATGCAGAATTATTAGCTCTTCCAGATAAAGAAGATGGAACTTATTCATCTGCATCAGTTGAATTAAAAAGTGCTAATCCAAAATCAATTAACCATGAATCATTTTTAGATAATTTAAAAAAGGCAACAAAATTAAGTTTCAAAATAAGACCAGGACAATTTTGAGTTGATAATACAGGACAAAATACAAAGTACCAAGTTAAAGCGGAAGATTTTTACTTAGGATTTTTAAGAACTCATATTAATTTTGAAAATTCATACCGTTTTGCTAATGGTGGTTCAGCAGAACTAGATAAAATAGCACAAAAAATCATACCACAAGGAACAAATCATTTTAAAGAAAACTCAACAAATGGGAATAAATATTTATATGATTTATACAACATTAGTTTTGATAAATTATTAAATAAAAATGAAACAGTTAAATCGAGTGAAAATAGTGACTATTTTGTTGTTTATTCTGGAAATGATCAACCAGGAAGTTTTGATGAATTCTTTAAAATCGGACTTTATGGAACATACGATTTTACTCCAGCTCCATCACAATTCATTAACGAAGTTAATTCTGGACAAAAAGAGTTAGGTAATTTCATAACAAATCCAAGTATTGCTGATGCAGATAAAAAAGCATATTATGATAAATTAAAAACTTTAAGCGGAATAGCAAAGGATTCTGGAATTTATTGATATGGATTTTCAGCTAAAGCTGCTCTTTATAGTGGTAAATATTACTATAAAGGATACGATACTCTAAGTACTTCTGATGAGTTTGTTTTAAATAAAAACTTCTTTGATAAGTCATTTGTTGAAAACCCAAGAACAGTTGAAAAATTTGTTAACAAATATACAAATAGTCCCCTTGCACCAGATGCATTTCCTGAATTCCAATACAACCAATTTATTTCAGGTAATGCTTCTGCAATTGCATATGGTTCATTATCAGAAGAACAAAAATCTAAAATTAAACAAGATGCAGAAAATTATGGATTATCTTCAAGACAATCAAAAAATACATCATCAAACTTAGGAATTTACTTCCCAACATTAGTACCTGCAACACAAGATACTACTAAACATACTCCTAAATTCGTTAATGATTCATATGCTAAATTAGTTTGAGGTTCAACATTATCTGAAGTTCAAAAAGGAAGTGCTGCAAATACTATTAAAAGTGCCACAACAGGTCTTGGATTAGAGTTTAAAACAATTTTAAATGTTGCAGTTAACTGAGCAGAAGTTGCAAGCACATTAGGAAAACCAAATGTTACATTACCATGAATTTCAGGGTTACCACAAGATGTTGAAATTTCTGGAAATAAAGCAGATAAATCAGTTGAATTTAACACTTTAAGACCTTACGCAGATAAATTAGCCACATTATTTGTTGTTGATAATGCAACAGGTGCAAAAGTAGATTTAGGTGGTCAAATTGGTTATGAAATTGATCCAAGTGAATCTTCTGCTGTTGGTAAATCAGCAGGTGATCAATTTAAATCAGATGCATATGAAGTATTAAAAACAAGAATGAAAAACTTATTAGATACATTTTTTGCTCAAAACTCAGGTTTAGAACAAAAAATTAAATTTAGTTTTTATGAACCATATACAAACATTAATAATTTACACAAAGAAGCATTTGATGGTCAAATAGCAGCAATTAAAGGATTAGATCCAAGAATTGAAATAACTTATCTTAAATTTGATGAAAGAGATAAACTATACGAATATTGATTCTATGCATCGACACCATTTAAGAGATATTCATGAGGACTTGATTATTCATTAGTTGGTTCAGGAATTGATGGTTTTTCATTTAACGGACACATTTTACAAACATTTGCATTAATCATTAATGATGCAGAATATAAAACTAAATTACAAAAATCATTTCCAACATTTGTAAAATTTGCTGAAAAATTTGACAAATATGTTAAAGATAATAATGTTCAATTCTCAATACCACTGAATGAGTGAAACAAACTTGGAAATAAATATACAACAGATTTTAATGAATATTTAAATTCACACAAATTAAACCCTCAATATTCAGAAACAAATAAAACTGTTGATCAATTAATTCCATTAACAGAAAGCGATGCTAAATATGAAGCACCAGGAGCAGTTTCATCAAAATTCTGATTATGATTAAATACTAAATCAGATGTAACAAAAGCAGAATTATTAGAGTTTATTAAAGAATACAGAAACTTAACAGGTGTACAACTTTCAATGCAAGCTGGTACATTAAAAGATCCGTTTTCATTGGCATTAACAAACCCTAACTATGTTGTTCCTGCTTTCCAAGATAAACATACAAATTGAGCATATGTTCAAGTTGTTAGTGGTGATAATCAATAATTATCAAAACTCAAGAGCAAAAACAATTAATCATATAGATTAATTGTTTATTGCATTTATTTAAGCAAAATACAAAGGAAAAATTTTTATGTTAAGATATATTTTTAATCGTATTGTTTTTGCTATTTTAACATTATTAATCATTATTTTAGTTGTGTTTTTATTAACAGCGCAATTTACTGAAAACCCATTTGTTAAGGAAGCAACAGGGATTGCATCAGGTGGCGATGGTTCTGGTGTTGCTCAAAAACAAAAAATGATTGAATTGTTTGAGAAATCTATTAAATATAATTTCTTACCTGATTCGTGATCAGGAAAATATGAACAATATAGTGACATTTGATTAACTTATAAACTAAATCCAGTTATTAGATTTGTTTATTGGTTAAAGAATTTATTCACAAATACAAAAAATCCATTTGGATTACCATTCAACGAGTCACTTTTAAATAATTTAGGAGCAACTTCGATTTCAGGAATTTTCTTTAGATATTTAAAATATTCAGTAATAATCACTGTTCCATCATTTATTATTAGTATGTTTTTAGGTATCTTTTTAGGAATTTTATCAGGGTATAAAAGAGGAACATGAATAGACGCTTCTATTAATATGTTTGCCTTATTATTTATCGCACTTCCTTCGTTTGTTATTGCACCTATTTTAATTACAATATTATTAAAAGGTGGTGTAACCCCAACATTCATCCTACCTGATAACCAGCTTTATACAACTGGTCAAATTATTTTATCTTGATTACCACCAATTTTAATAATTGTTTTAGGTTCACTATCTGGCTATATTACTTTTACACGTAATCAAGTAATTTCTGTACTTACATCGAATTATGTTTTAATCGCTAAATCAAAAGGTTTAAGTGCAGTAGAAATTTTCTTTAAATATGTACTTAGAAATATTTCAATTCCACTTGCTGCAATTTTAATTCCATCGTATATTGGTCTTTTAACAGGTGGTATTGTTATAGAAACATATTGAAAAGTACCTGGAACATCACAAATTATTGCTCAATCATTCCCAAGTGGTGAGATAAATATAATAATGTTTAATACAGCGTTCTTTACTTTGTTAAGCGTATTTACAACAATTTTAGTTGATGTTTCATATACAATTTTAGATCCCAGAATTAAATATACTTCTAAATCAACAAATAGTTTTATTAAAACACTTTTAATTACACAAAAAAGAAACAAAGAATTTAAATTATTAAAAGCACAACAAATAGCACAAGGAGGTTTAAATGACAGCAAAGGAGTTTAATAAAAAATACAAACTTTCATTTAAGGGTATTGACTCACCATTTGAATTTTCTAATTCAACAAGCAACTTTGTAAATATTGCAGGTAAACCAAAAAAACTTGTGTTAGAAATTTTTAAAAGATTTTTCAAATCATGACCATCAGTTTTATTTTTAATAGTATTTTTATTTGTTTTAATAACTTCGATTGTTGTTACAGCAACTTCTTCATATGATGTTAATAAATCAATTTCACAAACAAACGGTTTATATTTAATAGGTGAAAAATTAGGTGAACACAATCCAACTTCATCGCCGTTTACTAATTCATTACCAACAAAATTTGTTGAATATTCTAGAAGTAGCAGTGTAATTAATGATAATGAATTGGTTAAATATTTTCAAGCTTACCAAAAAGAATATGATGGTTTCTTTTGAAAATTATTTCAAGATCAAAAAATTCAAATAGTAAATCCTATTAAAGATTCAAATGGTAACATTGTTAATCAAGAAAGACTTATAAATTTTTATAAACTTTACAAACTAAATAGTATATTTATTATTTTTAAACAATCACAAATTCAATCAGGTCAATCTTTTGAAGCATATACCAATCTATACAATCAAGCTTCAAATCTTAATCCTCAATTAAACTTAAATACATTTTTAGGTACAACACAAAAAGGTGTTGATGTGTGAACACAAGCATGAGTAGGGACATGAAAAGCAGTTAGGCTTGCAATCATTATTGCAACCATTCAAACTATTATTGGTGTTGCAATTGGATCTTATTTAGGATTCCATGTTGGAACAGCTATTGATACAGTTATAATGCGTTTAATTGATATTTTTTCTGCTCCTCCTACATTAGTTTGATTGCTTTTATTTGTTTCATTATTTGGTACAACTGACCTAACATTAGGATTTTCAATGATTTTTGTAGGTTGAGTTGGATCAGTAGGTAGAACAAGATTATTTATTATTACAGTAAAAGATTCAGAATTTATTACTGCTTCTAAATCTGTTGGTGCTTCAAAAGCAAGACTTATTTATAAACATGCTTTACCAAATATTATTGGTAAAATAGCAACAGGATTTGTTGCATCAATTCCAAGTATAATTCTTTCAATTTCTTCATTAGCATTCCTTGGATTTTTCAAAGCTGATGAAGATATTAACTTAGGTCAAATAATTTCATCAGCTTCTGCTGAAGCAGGATCAAATGTTTGAATCTTATTATTACCATCATTAATATTATTATCAATTTCAGTTTCACTTCACTTTATCGCTTTAGGTGTTCATGATGCTCTTGATCCTAAGGTTATTAAAACAAAATAGGAGATTTTATGAACCAAGAAGAAAAATTATTAGAGGTCGAAAACTTAAAAGTTAGTTTTAAAGTTGGTAGAAATAAGTTTATTTCTATTGTTCGTGGAATTGATTTAAACATAAATAAAGGTCAAATTGTAGGTATAGTAGGTGAATCTGGTTCAGGAAAATCAGTAACTTCAAAATCCTTTTTAAATATTAATGAAAACGCAATTATTTCTGCTGATAAAATGGAAATTTTAGATATTGATTTAACAAAAAGCGATAAGGAAAGTTTTTGACAAAAAATTAGAGGTCATAAAATTGGTTATATTCCTCAAGATCCTTTAACATCATTAAACCCTACCCGTGTAATTGGTAAGCAATTATTAGATGCACTGAATAAAAATAGCGATTGAAAAAATAAAACATACTCAGAAAAAAGAAAATATTTAGTAGAGTTACTTGAAAAATTTGGTATTAGAAATGCTGAAAATGTTTTTGATATGTATCCTCATACATTAAGCGGTGGAATGAAACAACGTGTTGTTATAACAATGGTTGTTGCCTTAAAACCTAGTTTGATAATTGCGGATGAACCAACAACTGCTTTAGATCCAACTGTTCAAGCATCAGTTTTAGCTCTTTTTGAAGAAATTAGAAAATCGATGAATATAGCAATTATTTTAATTAGTCACAATATTTCTGTTGTTGCTAAATTCTGTGATTACATTTATGTAATGTATGCAGGTAAAATTGTTGAACGTGCCACAAAAAAGGAATTATTTACTAATCCAAAGCATCCATATACATGAGCACTAATTTCAGCAATCCCAGAAAACAAAGAAGATAAACTTTATTCAATTAAAGGAACACCGCCAGATATGTCAAATTTACCTCTTGGAGATGCTTTTGCACCAAGAAATGAATATGCTCTTGAAATTGATTTTATCAAAGAACCACCATTATTTGAAATCTCACCAACTCACTATGCTGCAACTTGATTATTACATCCAGATGCTCCAAAAGTAGAACAAAGTTCAGAATTAAAAATAAGATTAGAAAACTTTAGAAAGGTTTTTAAAGACTATGAATAATAAAAAGACAATTTTAGAAATTAGCAATCTAAAAAAATTCTTTGTTAACAAACATATTGTTAACAAAGCAGTTGATGATGTTTCTTTTGAACTTAAAGAAGGTGAAATAGTTGGTTTAATTGGTGAATCTGGATCAGGTAAAACAACTATAGGTAGATCTTTATTAAGACTTTATGAAGATTTTAATGGTTTTGTTAGATTAGATGGAAAATTAATTTCAGGAAAAAGGATATCTAAAAAAAGAAATAAATTTTTACGTAAAAATATCCAAATGATTTTTCAAGATCCAATGGCTGCTTTAAATGGTCAAAATACTATTTTTTCTATTTTAAAAGAACCACTTATTGTTAACGGAATAATTAAAGAAAAAACCAAAGATATTAAAATAGATTGAGATTTAGTACAAAAAAACTTTCACTATACATTTTTAGAACAAGCACTAAAACTTAAATTAGAAAATTTAAAAATCACTAATTCTTTATCAGAACCATTTACAGAAAAATGATCAAAACAATTAAATGAAATAACTTTTTCTGAAACTGATTTGAATTTTGAAGATCAATTTAACTCTTATTTTAGTTATTTAGAAGAAAAAAATAAAAATAACTCTAAAATTATTAATAATTTATATTCAAATACCAATAAATTAATTTCACTTTATTATAAAAAACAGCAAGATTTTAGAAATAAAGAAATTGATTTAGATGAAATTGAATTAAAAAATGCTAGAGAAGAATTTGAAAAACAAAAAAATTTATTATGACACACTCAGGAATATTTTGATTTTTTAAAAAATAAAAAAACTTTAAGAAAAGAATTTTTTGGGAATTTAAACTCTTGAAAAGAAAACTTTTTAGATTCATTTAATTCTGTAAATAACTTAATTAACGAACTTAAAAATGAAGCAAAAATTTCAAAAAATGAAGCACTTTCATCGCCATATATAGAATTTTTTGCATATAAAATTAAATTATTTTATCTAAATAAAAAAGTCCAGAAATTTTTCCAACAAAATAAATATAAACTTGCATATTTAGATTTTGTACAACTAAAAGAATTTATTGGTGAAATCGAAAAGGTTTCATTAAAATTCTTTTTAGAAAAACTTAATATTGATGTTTATAGTTTTGATTCTCTGAAACTTTTTAAAAATAAAGTAAAACAACTTGTTGAACAAGATTTTGTTTTTGAATATAAAAAATATTTTGATGATTCAAAAAATACTTATTTAAATTACAAAAAAAATACAAAAGAAAGTTTTAAAAAATATTTTAATGCTGCTAAAAATACTTTTAAAAACTTTTTTGTTTTACCAAAGAAAAATATTGAAGCATATACAAAAGCAAAAAATGAATTTGAAAAAGCAAATCAAAACTCAAAAATTGAACTTAAAAAATATATTGATTCATATAAAATAAGAATTAATGATTTACAAAAAGAAATTGAGATTCAAGAGAAAATAAAAGCAGAATTAATAGAAAAAGATAAAAATATATTAACTTTATTTGATAAAATACACAAAACTTTTATTCAACATTTACAAACAAATGGAGTAAATAAACTAAAACAAAAAATTAACTCTAAGGATTTACAAGTTGAAAAGATCAACAAACTAAAACATAAATTACAACAATTAAAAGTTGATTTAAAAGTTTATCAAACAAATGTTGATGAAAAACTTATTGGAAATAAATCATTTGATATTGAATCAAAATATTTAAACAAAGATTTAAACAATATTTACCATTTACTAGGTATTTCTGCATTTGATATTAAATACTATAATAATAAATACAAAAAAATAATTTCATTTTTATCTAAACCATACAAATTTTCAAAAATTAAAAGTGTTTTAGTAAGGAATATAATTTATAAAAGTTTAGAAGACGTTGGTTTATTAAAACAATTTGCTTATCGTTATCCACATGAATTTTCAGGGGGACAACGTCAAAGGATTGTTATAGCAAGAGCTTTAATTACTGAACCAAAAGTAATTGTTGCTGATGAACCTATAGCTTCACTTGATATTTCAATTCAAGCGCAAGTTGTAAATCTTCTAAAAGATTTATGTCAACAAAAAAATATAGGTATGATTTTTATTGCTCACGATTTATCAATGATAGAATATATTGCGGATCGTGTTCAAATTATGCACTTAGGTAAAATTGTTGAATCAGGTAAAACAGAAGAAATTTATAAAAAACCTATTCATCCTTACACAATTAATTTATTTAAAGCAATTCCTAAAATTTCAAATGCAAATGAAAAATTTAAGGATATAAAATTTGAACTTAGTTATATGTCAGAACAAAAATTCCCAAATATACCTGAAATAGTAGAAATTAAAAAAGATGAACATTTTGTGTATGGAACAAAAACACAAGTTGAAAAATGATTAGAAAATAAATAATGAAATATTTATCAAACATTAAAACAAAATTTTTATTAAATATAAAAAGTTGAAAATTTTATCTTATAAACCTTGTCTATTTTATTTTATTTTTAATGATATTAATTTTACCTTTAGTTTTTCAAAAAAACTATTCCAAGGAAAGAGTTTTAGACTCGTTTATTGTTTCAAGTTTAATAACTATGCTTTTAAACGTTCTTATACCTTTACTAAAATACAGCTCTTTTGGAGATCTTTTTAATCGTTTTCAAAAAGCCAGAATATACACAACAACATACAAAGAAGAAAAGCAAATTTTAAAATTAAATGAAAATGAAAAATTAAAATTTAGAAAAGAACTACAAGCAAAAAAACAAGAAAAATATAATAAAAAAGAAGAATTAGATTTATTTGTATTTTATTTTGGTGTATTGATATGATTTTTGATTTTTTTAATAACTATTATATTAAGAATTACTTTATAAAGCAAAATTAATTTTTGCTTTTTATTTACTAATTTATATCTCTTATTAATCTAAATTAGTGTAAAATTTTATGTTAGGAGAAAAAACCTAACTAAAAATTTTTGTTAAAAATGTTTAATAATTTATTAAAAAGAGGTTTTTTATAAATTCTATTTGGTTGGAAATATATTTTTTGAAATTTCAAAAAATCCGCAAAAAAACTAAAAAAATTATTTAATATAAATGGAGTTAAATATACAGGCGATGAAATCACTGAAATGATTGAAAACGAATAACTTAAAAATTTTAAGTATTTGTTATTTTTTCTCTTTTGTTTCAATAGTGTCTTTTTTTAACATTTTTTTTCATTAGTTATTAATGATAGATTTGTACCAAGCAATTTTATAGTTAAAAGAGAATTCCCTTGATGATATTATGGAATGGATGCATATTTGGTCTTATTTTCAGATTTTACATTTGTTTCATTATCAAATCTTTTTTTGTGAATAGTTTGTTTAATGTTTTTTATAAAAAATAAAAACTCTTTTATTGTAAAGGGGGACACAGAAATGACACATTTATTTCTGTGTTTTCTTTTATAAAACAAAAGGAAGGGGGAGGGGTATACCCCTCGGGCTTCGCCCATAAAAATGAGCAAACATTTATCACACAAACAATGAGAATTTTGAATCAAAGAGTATTACAAAGCAAATAATAATTTTGCTAGTGAACAACTATTTTGAACTAATTTTTGTAATCAAAATAACATTAAATTTACTAAGCACGTAATTTATAGATTTAAACAAAAAATTAACTTGTATAATTTAAATATGAATTTAGATAGCAAAACAGGTAAATCACCAAAAGCAAATAAAGGAGTTGGTA
>NZ_JHWE01000022.1 GCF_000622205.1 Mycoplasma leonicaptivi ATCC 49890 | reverse complement strand
TGATTTGATTTTTTTGTAGTATTTAATTCTCAATATTTATTAGTAATTTTGATGTCTTCTTTTGTTAATTTACTAATTTTAAAATGAAAATTTTTCTTTTTATAAGAAGTTTTTTCTCTTCTAAAATGTCCATTAATTTCAACACAAATAATGTTATTAATTTGTTTATTTTTATGATTTAAATTTATCATATATAATTCACTTGTCCTTTCACTTTTTACTATTACTATATTTTATCAGATGGGACAAAAAGTCACGAGCAAGCTCGAAACTTGCATCGTGACTTTTTAATTGACGAAATTATTTGGTGTATTTGTTTCAGGAAAACAAAACATAAACTTTCAATTATTATTGTTATATTTCTGAAATAACTTCTTGATATAAATCATAAAAAATGCCTGGTTTTAGTACCTCATTATTAAAATATGTTATATCTTCAACATATGTTATTATAAGAATTATTTTTAGTTTTTTATCTTTTATACTACTAAATGTTTTATTCGAAAATTTTACTCCAAATAAATTGTTATCTCTTAAATTTGGATATCTTTTTTTTAAAAATGATAATGGACCTATTAAATGTATAAAACTTAATTCAGAATTTAAATTAAATTGATATTTTTCTCTTTTTTTCAAAATATCATTGTATATATAATAAGAATTTGATAAAAGGTTATTTTTATCTCTTTTTATCTTTAAATTTCTTATTATAAAAAAACAACTAAAAATTATATTAATACCAAAAAGTAGTTCTGAAAATAAAATAAAAATTAATATATCTAATGAAAGTTTTTTACCTAAAAAATCAAAATTTTTAAAATAAAGAAATTTTATACAAATAAGAATTATAAAACTAAATAAATAAAATAAATTAATAAAAAATAATGTTTTTGTATTTTTTTGATAAATATTAAGAACATATAAAAATATTTTGTCACTTATTTTTTTGTTGTGAAAATAATTTTTATATAAAATGGTTTCACAATGAATTAATGGTTTGTGTTTTTTAAAAAAATAAAAAAACAGAAAAAGTATGATCATTTTTGTTATCCAAGATTATCTTCTTTTATATTATTTCTAATTTTCTTAATATATCAACCTCTTTTTGGATTGTAAACTTTTTGTAATCCATTAATCATTAATTCAAAATCACTCATTTTTAAAAAATCCTGAATAGTTTTGTAATCATTTGTTTTTAGGTTTTTAAAAATTAAATTTTTACCAACTCTACGATTATTGTTATATTCACTATATTTTTTTGATAAATATAAATAAATATTATAAACAAGAATATGAATTCAATTATAGTTTATAACCATTTTAATTTTTAACAAATTTCCAGATTTTTTTGCCATAATCAAAACCTGAATAGATTGATATAAATAAAACTATAATTGTTGGTATATTAACTAAATAAATATCTACAAACATATGACTAAGAGTTATAGCATTAGCAGAACTAAGTGAGATATCATAAATAAATATATATATGATAACAAATGTTTGACCAAAGGTTTTTAGTTTTCCTCAAATACTTGCTTCATACTTCACGTTATTTTTTACCATTACCACTCTAAATGCATCAACACAAATATCCCTTACTATAAAAATTACTGTTATTCAAAATGGTATGATATGCATTGCTGATAAGAAAATAAATGTGGAACTAGTTATAACTTTATCAGCGATTGGATCAAAAAGTTTTCCAAAATTTGAAACAACATTTCACTTTCTTGCTAAATAACCATCTAAAAAATCAGAAAACATTGCTAATATAAAAATAAGTAAAGCTAAAATCATTGTTGTTTTTCTTGATTCAATGTTTTCTAAACTGTTATAAACATAAGAAAGGATCATAAAAATAATGAGCGGAATAAATAACAACATCCTTAGAATGGTTAAATAATTTGGAATATTTTTTTGTTCTATTTTTTTAAACATAATCCCTCTTATTAGTTTTTAATACCTAATTTAGATAAGTATAATGAATTAACTTCATTAAACAAATCTTCTTTTGTCTTTAAACTTTCTATTTCAGTTTCTTTTGACTCTTTTGCTTCATGTAATGATGAATTTATATTATTGTTAAAATATAAAATTGCATTATTTTCAAGTTTTTTATCCCACATATTTGAGTTTAAATCTTTTAATAAAATAATGTTGTGTAGCAAATCTTTATATAAAGGATTTTCTTTAATATAGTTTTTAAATTCAAAGGTATCCATCATTTCCTCAATAGTGCTTTTGGCCGCATTATTTAAATCTTTCATTTTATATTGGCCAATACTTACAACAAATTCTTCATGTTGTTTATTGTTGATATCTATTAAGCACAAAATTTTTTGAATTATTTCATATCTGAATACCTTTGCTTGTTTTTCAAATTCAATTGCTGCTAATTTTGTTTTTTTTCTTTTTTGTCTTTCTTTAATTGATTGATATGCGAATCAACCTAATAATAAAACTACTAAAAAACCAAAAATAACTCATATAATAACATTTGCTGAATTACCAGATAAATTAGCTAAGGCGCTTGAATTTGTTTGTGTATTAGTAGAATTCGTTTCTGCAAAATATTTAATCATCGATCTTCTCCTTTTTAAGTTGTAAAATTTCTATTTTTTCATCTTTATAAATAAGTTTTTTATTGCTAAAACCTTTAAATAAATCAATATTTATGAATTTTTTTGTTTTAACATCTGTATTTAATATTTCGTCATATTCATTAATTATAGTTTGAAAAATATAATTACTATAAACTAAAAACGTTTCATAAATAAATTGTCCACCACAGATATATATATCATTTACATTATTATTAAATTGTAAAATAAATTTTTTTGCACTATCTAGCGAATAAAAAGTTTTTGTAATGTATTTTGAATATTTATGATCTAAATTTTCTTGAAAAGTATTTATAACATAAATCTCTGTATTTTTTGCTTTTTCAAAAAATTTTTTTGGTAGATTAAAAAATGTATTAGAACCCATAATAATTTTGTTATTTTTAATTTTTGAATAAAAAAAGTTTAAATCTGCTGAATTTTTTCAAGGTAGTTTATTGTCTATACCAATTAAACCTTTTTTGTCCATTGCTAAAATAGAAATTATCATTATTTATGTTTAATACTTAGTTTTCAGTTAAATTCTTTTTCTACTAAACATTTATCTTTAATTTCTTGCTCAAGTTCTGATAAAGTTGGTATTTTATTTTCTTCTGGATTTTTATTAACATCAAGAATAATTTTATAAAGTAAATCCGAAACTGCTTTTCTATCAAGTTTAGTTTGTGATTCAGGTTTTACATAAATTATTTTTCCACCATTTGATAATCTTTCATTAATTTCAACATCGGTTCCTTTTAATAAGTCTTTAACTTCTTTTTTAATGTTTTTAGCTTCTGCATCTAAACGTAAAAACTCTTCTGCTAAAATTTTTAGTTTTTCAATATCTACTGTTTGTTTCATTTTTCTCCTTATTTTTAAATTAAATTTCCTAATCTTGCTAAATATAAAACTAAAATATTTAAACCAAAAAATATTAAAGTTGATAGTGCGTCGCTTAATGTTGTTAATATAGGTGCAGACATAACGGCTGGATCTTTTTTAAATTTAATAGCTACAAGCGGTATTACTGTACCTAAAAATTTTGCAAAAATTACAACCAATCATAAAGAAATTGAACTAGCAATAATAATAAAAGATAACGCTGTTCAATTTTCTTTTCCATTAGTAAAAGCATCTGCTCTAAATGATGGTATTAAATAATATAAATAAAGTCTTGCAACATTAACTAAAAACATAATCGCACCAATTGAAGTAGCTACTAACAGTTCTTTTAATATTACTTTTTTATATTGTGAACTTTCAAATTCACCAAGGGCCGCTGATCTTGTGACAGTTGTTGTAGACTGAGAACCAGCATTACCTGCGGAACCACTAATAATTGGAATAAGTGAAACTATTATAGCAGTTGATATTGTAACACCTAAACCCTCTATAAAGTTTTCACTAATAGTAGTAAATTTTTGAATAATATATTGTGATAAGGTAGCGGATAACATTAAAATGATTAATCATAATATTCTAGATTTAATGATACTTTTAATAGATGTTTTTAAATAACTTTCTTCCGAACCAGATGAATTAATACCAGCCATTTTATAAATATCTTCTGTTGCTTCATCTTGGATAACATCAATAATATCATCAGATGTTATCATACCAATTAGTCTTTTATCATTTGAAACAACTGGCAAAGAAGATCTGTCGTGCCCTGAGAAAACTCTTGCTGCATTTTCTTTATCATCAGTTGGATAAACCATAGTAACGGCACTATATAAATCATCTAATATAGTATTTTCATTTGAAAAAACAAGTTCTTCAAGAGTTATATCACCAATAAGTTTTCAATCCTTGTCAACAATATAAAAATTATGTCCCATTGTATAGTTTTGATTATAATCGCTTTTGATTTTTTTTAAGGCTTGTTTACATGTTCAATCAGATTTTAGGATGGAAATATCAACACGCATTATACTTCCAACTTGTTCTGAATTATATAGAAGCAATTGATTGATTTTATCTCTTCTTTCTTTTGGAGTTTGAGACAAGATTTTTCGCATTAAATTTGCTGGTAATTCTTCAAGAACATCCACAAGTTCACTTGTATCAAGTTCTTGTAAAACTTTTTCACCAAGTTCATCTGAAAATAAACTAACTAATCTTGTTTTAGTATCATCTTCTAAATATGAAAAAACTTCTGCAGCATCTTCTGTTTTTAAAACCCTTAAAACATAAAGTCTATCTTCATCACTTATTTCTGGATTTTCTAAAACTAAAGAGAAATCAGCATACGGGGTTTTTTCAATTAAATCACGTATTTTTTTAACACTTTTTTGGTTTAAAAGGTCTTTTAATTCATCAAGTAAAATATCAATATTTATTTCTCTTATTTCATCATTCATTTTAACCCTTTAGATATTTAATAAGTTGTTCTTGAAATTCTTCAATTTTCACAACATTTATAAATTGATTTTTAAAAATTCTTATGTTTCCGTTTTCTTCTGAAACAACAATTGTTGTTGCATCAGATTGTTCAGAAATCCCTAGTGCTGCTCTGTGTCTTGAACCAAATTCTGATGATACCGATCTACGTGTAATTTTGTAAAATGTTGAAGCATAATAAATTTTATTAGCTCTTATAATAACTGCTCCATCATGAAGTGGTGAATATTTATTAAAAATAGATATTAATAATGAACTTGAAATATTAGCATTTAAAACAATACCATCAGTTCTTAAAGTATCTAAATTATCATTGTTTTCTATTGTTATCAATGCACCAATTCTGTGTTCTGATAAAAATTCAACTGTTTCTCTTAATTGATTTATTAACCTTATCTGACTACTTATACCTAGCTGTTCATAGTGAGTTCTTTTAAATATTTTCTTTCAAAGTTCAACAAAATGCGATTTTGTTAAAACAAATATAACTATTAAAACTAGTATAAAAGTAACTGAACTAAAAACTAATGTTAAAATTAATAATAAATTCATTTTTAACCTTTTTTCGCAATATATAAAGCAATTATAAGAAGGACAGCAATTATGATAATTGTAATAGTACTATAAATTAAATTTTTAAAAATATCTCTTTTATAAAAAGGTAATAAATTTTGATTATTTTTATATTCTTTTTTCTTTAATTCGTTTTCATATTTAGCTATAGCATAAGAAATTTCATCTTTTCTAAATTCTACATTTTTATTATTTTTTTGATTATTTTTATCCATATAAACCACCTTTATTTAATTTTATTAAATTTTACTTAATTTTTATCTTTTTTAAAATAAGTTAAGATAAAAAGATATCAATTAAGTAAAAAATACCACAAAATTTAAGTGGTACTTTTTACTTAATTTATAAATTATTTTAATTAATTTTGGAAGAAACTATTCTAACAATATCTTTTACAAATTTTATTGACATTAATTCTTCATCGGTTATAGTAATATTAAACTCTTCTTCTGTATCGATTATTATTTCAGCAACATCTAATGAGTCAATGTTTAGTTTTTTAATATCGTCATCAAGAAAAACTTTTTTCTTTGCGATTTGTGAAACTTTTTCTAAAACTAAGTTTTCTATATTTTTCATTTTTTCATTATATCATAATTAAAAACTTATTTGGTATGTTTTGTGCCTTTTGATCTCTTTGTTTTTGTATGTAAAATAAATTTGTAATGTATTATTATCTATATATTTATAATCAAATAAAACTAAACCTTCATCAACATTTAATTTTAAAAGAATATTTTTGATAATATTATTAATTGATTCTTGTGATAAATTCTTTTCATCTTTTTTTAATTCACTCTTAATATAATCAATGTCTAATTCAGGAAATATAAAAGTGGTGCTATTTGATTCTTGAATTAGTTTTTTATTTGTTTCTATTTTTTTCTCTTTTTTGCTTAAAAAAAGATAAATTAAAGAAGAAATAACTGCTGAACAGAATAATATAGAAAATAAATAAATTTTGATTTTTTTAAAGATCTTCTTTTTTCTTTGGTTCAATTCAAAAGTCTTCTAAAACAAAAGTGTTTTTTATTATTCTGTTTAGTTCTCTTATCTCAATTTGATATTTAAAATTTTCTTCTGAAAAATCTAAAAGTGAATCAAAACTTTCTATTTTTATTTTTCTGATAGTTTTTTTATACGAATTTCGAGAATCTTTTAAATTGGTGCTTTTTAAAAAATTTATCGTATAGTTTTTTAAATTAAGTTGTAGAACATTATTTAAAATGCCATTAAACTTGTAAGGTATTTTAAGAGTTTTATAACTTTGTATATCTTCCGATTTTTCTATTAAGATATTTTTTTCATCTGTTTTTAAAAGATCATTTATCTCAAGTATATAAGTAATTTCGTTTTCTTTAATGTTATTAAAAATTTTATTTGATAAATTAATACCATTTTTAATAGAACTGATTTTATTATCTAGGAAGAACTTTGAGGAATCTATTAAATATTTATTAATTATTTTTTTATTTTTAAGTAATTTGTTAATGTTGTCTTGAGGTTTGTCTAAAATTATTTTAATATATGCTATAGCTTTTTGATTTTCAATATTTTGTATTTCATTTCAATCAACATATATATTGAAATACTTTTTATAATGGTAAAAAGTATTTTTAGAAATTAGAAACGTATTTATAAAAGGAATTTTTATTTTATCTATTGAAGATATACTTTGATAATTAATTTTATTTTCATTTTCAGAATTAATAATAGTAATTATATTTTTATAATTTTTTCACTTATTTTGGTAAAAATACAAATTTTCTATTTTTATTGAATTTATTTTAGTTTCGAGTTTATCGTTAAATTCAATAACTTTTGTGCCTTTAGATGGTTGTATTTCAGTAATAAGAATATCGTTTATGTAAATATTAAATTTAAATTGGTGCATTAATAAAAACTCACGATTTTCCTTAAAATCTAAAACCAAAATAGGTTGTTTATTATATAAAGTTTTAATATATGAAACTTCAAGATTTCAGGCATCAATTTTATCGATGCTTGAATCACCAAAGTCTTCATTAGTATAAAATATTTGTGTTTTATATGTTTCTAAATTAATTGTTTGCGTTTTTCTATCTAAATCAAAAATCATTATAAGAATGCTGAATAATAATCTAAAAAGTTTCTGATTGCTATTTTTCTTCTTTTATAAAAAGTTGTTTTTGAAAAATATTCTAAGTATCATTCTTTATCTTTAATGGTGTTTTCATCATTAAAACATTTTTCAATAATCCAAGAGTCTTCACTACTAAGATTTGATAATATGGTATTTATTAAACTGTTACTTTCATCATAATAATCCTTTAATTGAATTATTCTTTCATCAAGTTCTAAGTCTTTTTTAAATACTTTTTTGCTAAAACTTTGCTTTAATTTAATTTTTGCTAAAAGTTGTTTTATGTCTCTACGAAAGTTAAATATTGCGTGCATCATTTTAGCACCTTGTTTTTCTAGTTTTTCAATTTCTTTTTCCATAAGCCTTTATTAATTGCTTTCAATTGTTTAGGGAGCAAACGCACCAAATTTGCTCCCTAATATAGTTATAAATTATTTATAAAAAAATAAAAGAAAATAAATAAAAAGAGGCAAAATTTATTGTTTTTCCCTCTTTTTATGAAAAATTTTTCACATTTTTTTAATATGCTTTTGCAAAAATAACATACCTATTTGTCTTTTGATCACAATCATCCATAGCACAATCTGCTATTTCATCTGGTTTATCAAGGTCTTTTATAGGAATACAACGCGCTGTTGCACCTGTTTCTTCTTTGATTCTTTCTTCCTGATAATCACCACAGCAAAATGGTATTAAAACAAATTTATTATTGTTTATTTCTTTTTTAAAATCTTCATAATTATCAACTTTTACAATGTTATTTTCAAGACGCTCTTTTGCTTTTTCATATAAATTATTATGAATATGGCTTAAAAGTTGTCCAACTCTTGTTTTAACATTAGAAATATTAACCAATTCTTTTTCAAGAGTATCTCTTCTTACAATTAAAACTTGATTTTGTTCAAGATCTCTTGGTCCAATTTCAATTCTGAGTGGAACACCTTGAATTTCACTATTTGATGCTTTAAATCCTGGATTTTTATTATTTGAATCAATTTTAACTCTAAATTTTGTATTTAAAGATTTATAAATTTGTTTTGCAATTTTTGAGACCTTAGGATCTTTTTGCGCAAACAATTCAAGGATATCGACCTGTGTAGGAGCAACTTTTGGTGGTATTATAATTCCACGGTTATCACCATGTGTCATGATGATTGCACCTATTAATCTTGTTGTAATTCCTCATGAAGTTTGATAAACATAATCTTTTTTATTTTCTTTATTTTTAAAAGTTATTTCGTATGGTTTTGAAAAATTTTGTGCTAAGTAGTGACTTGTTCCTGCTTGTAATGCTTTACCATCTTTCATCATTGCTTCAACAGTATAAGTTGAACAAGCACCAGCAAATTTTTCTCTTGGGGTTTTTCTTCCTACTATTGTTGGTATTGCTAAAAAGTTTTTTAAAAATTTAGCATAAACATTTATCATTTCTCTTGTAAGTTTTCTTGCTTCTAAATTATCTGAATGACAAGTATGACCTTCTTGCCATAAAAATTCTCTTGTTCTTAAAAATGGATTAGTTGTTTTTTCTCATCTTAAAACATTTGCTCATTGATTATAAATAATTGGTAAATCATTGTATGAATCAATTGATTTTTTAAATAATTCAGCAAATAAAACCTCAGAAGTAGGTCTGATAAAAAGTTTTTCAGTTAATTGTTTTTCTCCAACTGCTGTTACAGTAGCTAATTCTGGATTAAAACCTTTTACATGTTCTTTTTCAAGTTCAAAAAGTGATTCAGGAATTAGTAATGGCATATATACATTTTCAATTCCTTTTGATTTAAAAATATCATTCATTTCTCTTTGGATAATTTCTCAAATTCCATAAGAATTTGGTTTATATACCATGAAACCTTTTACTGAAGAATAAGACATTAGATTACCATTTTTCACAACATCGGTATATCATTTTGCAAAATCTTGTTCCATTGGTGTTATTTTATTTAATTCTTTACTCATATTTTTATATTATACAATTTTAATTGTATAATAAACTAAAAAGTGTGTTAAAATAATATTTTTTTAATTTTTAGGAGCAAAATGAAAAAAGAAATCGAAATAAATTGATCTATATTTAAAAATGTTCTTTCACTAAACCCTGCTTTAATTTTTAATTCACAAAATTTTGAAGAGTTTATGATTCAAAAAATAAATCAAAAGAATTCTCAAAATGATAATTATGAATTAGAAAATGATGAAGACTTAGATGATGAAGAAAATGGTGAATTTAAATATTTTGCTGAATTTGAACAAATTGGAAGTTTGAATGAACTACATAATCTTAATTCAATATTTGAAATAGATAAAGAAGATGATGTTTCAGATAGTTTTATTCAAATTAGATATGATAATTATTTAAATTATAAAAAAAATGCAATTAATTTTTTAATCAAACAAAAACAATATAGTTCTTTAGAAATTGAATATATAAGTTTAACTTCTAAAAAAGATTCTAAATTTATAACTACATTAAACTTTATTAATAATTCAGATAAAAAACTTTTGATCGATCCTTATGTTGCTTGAACTTTTGATCAAGATCAAGAAATAAAAATAAACTATGGTTTGGGTTCCCTTGCATTAGAAAAAACTAAAAATGGTTTAGTATTATATTTTCTTTCTTATTCAACAAAATCTAAATTTGAGTTATATTATAAGTCATTTTATGCTTATAACTTATTTAAAAATAACGGAATTGAATTGTATGATATTCAAACCATTGTTATTGACCCTGTTTTTAAACATTATGCAGAAATTAAAAAAAATGAGCTTGAATTTAATTTTTCAAGAGCGGCATCTAAAACTACTTCTGCATTTAAAAATGGTAAAAACACAAATGTTGATGAAAAATTATTAAGTGTTTTATCGGGTTTAAGGCAATGTGGTATTATTGAATCTTTAATCGGCTCATATGCTTTAAATAGTGGAAAAATGGATGCTGTTTTTTGTGATGTTAGTACAATAGATGAAATAAATAAAACTTCTTTTATAACAGTTGCAAAAACAAGAAACTTTGCAAATAATACATTAAGTTTAGAAAAAGAAATATTACAAGTGTATAAAACCAATGATCAAGATATTTTAAAACTATCAAATAAACTTAAAAATGATCAAGATCTCAAAATTCCTTTTAAATTAACTTATAAAAAAGAAATAATGGATATAAAACCTTTTACTTGATACAATAAATTGGTTTTAAGTAGTTATAAAAGATATGGTAACTCTGTTAATATTAATGATATTAAATATTTTGCTCAATTTAATCCTAGTATTGAAGAGGACTATAATGATTTAATTCAAATTTTAGATAAATTTATAGAAAATAATTTAGTAATTCATAATATAGACAATGATTCAAATTTTTACATTGATAAACTAAATAAAGATGGAAAAAATATTAAAAATTTAGTTTTCGAAAATGAATTAGGAGAAGAATTTAAAATACTTGCTGGTGGTTATTATTCAAAACAAGCAAAAAATAATGTCTTATTATGAAATAAAGCAAATAAAGATTTTTTTAATAAAGAAGAATATTTTAATGTTAATACATTAAACCTTATTAAAGAACTACATATTAAGGATGCAAAAATTTGTTGATATGACTATGAAGGTTTTTCTGATATATTCCCTGTTTTAGATGGTGTTCCTGCTTATAATCAAGTTGTTAATCAAGTTTCAATTATTGTTACACAAAACGGAAACGAAATTTTAAAAGAAAACATTGTTTTAGATCCTAAAACAATGGATTTAAAAGATTTAGTACAAATGCTTTTTAAAATAGCATCAGATAATAATTATTTTGTTGTATATAACAAAAATTATGAAAATACAAGAAATAAAGAAATAGCAAAACTTGTTAGGCAGAAGTGTTTACAAAATGATCAAAAATTTATTAATTGATTTTTAAATTACACAAAACAAGAAACAATTAATGCTGCAATTATTTATTTTGAGATTAATACATTAAATAAAATTAATAATAATACAATAGATTTAGCTGATATTTTTGCAAAAAGAGATCCATTAACTACTAAAGCAGAAGTGTTAGATAATGTTAAAATACTAAACTTTAACAACAGTGAAGTGATAACTAAAAACGTTGCGCAAAATGATTTAGAATCATTTATTTCTAAAAATGGTTTTGGAAGCAAAATAAAAGAGTTGAAATTTATTAATATTCACTTCTTAAAACATTTTTATTCTATTAAAAAAATTGAAAACCTTATTACTGAATCGGGTTTTTTACTTAAAACTTTAATCACACCTTATAAAGATTTAGTTATAAAAAAAGGTACTATGGCTATGCTTGAAGCACAAAATAGATTTTATGGTGCAACAAGTGATATTATTTGAGAAAACAATATTGTTCCAGAACTAAAAAAATATTGTGAAAATGACGTTAAAGCAATGATAATGGTTTACGAATTTATTATGTTTATAGCGAGAATGTGTTTTTCAAATATTGATGATTTTGAATATCAACTTGATAAAGAAAACATCCAAAATATAAAGTATGTAGCTAAAAATGATAAAATCACCATTGAAAGTGTTTCAAATTAAAAAAGGATATAAAAAAGATTAGTTTAACTAATCTTTTTTTAATACTATTTAATAATTTTTGTAACTGTACCAGCACCAACTGTACGTCCACCTTCACGGATTGAGAATTTTGTTCCTTCTTCAACCGCGATAGGAGCGATTAATTTAACTGTTAAGTTAACGTTATCACCAGGGATAACCATATCACGTCCAGCTTCGAATTCTACTCCACCAGTAACGTCTGTTGTACGGAAGTAGAATTGTGGTTTATAGTTTTTAAAGAATGGTGTGTGACGTCCACCTTCTTCTTTTTTAAGAACATAGATTGCCGCTTCAAATTCTGTGTGAGGAATAATTGAACCTGGTTTAGCTAAAACTTGTCCACGTTCTACTTCTTCACGGTTTACCCCACGAAGTAATAACCCAGCGTTATCTCCTGCAAGAGCTTGTTTAAGGTTTTTACGGAACATTTCAATTCCAGTAACAACTGTTTTTTTAGTAGGTTTTAAACCAACGATTTCAACTTCATCGTTTAAGTTTAATGTTCCACGTTCTACACGACCTGTAGCAACTGTTCCACGTCCTGTAATTGTGAAAACATCTTCAACAGCCATTAAGAATGGTTTATCAAATTCTTTAACTGGAGTTTCAATGTATGAGTCAACTGCATCCATTAATTCCATAATTTTTTCTTCATAAGCAGCATCTCCTGCTAAAGCCTTAGCAGCTGATCCACGAATAATTGGAGCATTATCTCCGTCAAATCCGTATTCTGAAAGAAGACTACGAATTTCGAATTCTACTAATTCGATCATTTCTTCTTCACCTTCTAACATATCACATTTGTTTAAGAAAACAACGATACGAGGAACACCAACTTGTTTAGATAAAAGAATGTGTTCACGTGTTTGAGGCATAGGTCCATCTGTTGCAGCAACAACTAAGATAGCTCCATCCATTTGAGCAGCACCTGTAATCATGTTTTTAACATAGTCAGCGTGACCAGGACAGTCAACGTGAGCATAGTGACGTTTTTCTGTTTGGTATTCAATGTGTGATGTATTAATTGTAATACCACGTGCTCTTTCTTCTGGTGCATTATCGATAGAAGCATAATCACGAGCTTCTGAAAGTCCTTTTTTAGCTAAAACTGTAGCAATAGCAGCTGTTAAAGTAGTTTTACCGTGGTCAACGTGTCCAATTGTACCAACATTAACGTGTTCTTTACTACGATCGAAATCTAATTTTGCCATATTATTATGTAATTCCTTTCTGAATTTTTTATTTAATTTTTTATATTTTATTTTAATTTGTTGTCTTAGCGCTAAAACCAACCTAAGTCTAGTCTTTCATCTAGATCCTGTCCAAAAATTAAAGCATTAAGATAATTTTATTTTTTAAAAATTATTAACATATTTTAGCATATTTTAAAGTTTTTAATAAAAAGAAATTTAAAGCAAAACCTTAAAAACTTTTTTGTATTTTAGACTTTTTTTATTATAATAAAAAAGCAATATTTTATGTTATTGCCTCTTCTAGTGGGAGATACTTATATATCGCTAGACCACAATATCGAAAGGATACAAATTTTATGGCAAAAAAAGAAATACAACGTATTGCTAAATTGCAATTCCCTGCCGGTAAAGCTAAACCAGGACCAGCTCTTGCTGGTGTTGGTGTAAATATGCCAGAATTTACAAAAGCTTTTAACGACGCAACAAGAAACAGAGGTGACGAACCAGTTCCTGTACAAATTACAGTTTATAAAGATAAAACTTTTGAATTTAAATTATTCACTTCACCTGCTTCATACAAAATTAAACAAGCTGCTAAAATTGAATCAGGATCAAAAAACGCTAAAACAACAATCGTGGCAACAATTTCAAAAGATCAATTAAGAGAAATTGCTGAATATAAATTACCAGACTTAAACACAAATGATATCGATGCTGCTATGGCTACAATTGCTGGAACAGCAAAACAAATGGGTGTTTTAGTTGAAGGTTATGACGATATCTTTAAAGCTAAAGCCGCTGCTAAGGCTGCTGCTAAGGCTGCAAAATTAGCTGCTGCTAAAGAAGCTGCATTAGAAGCAGATTTAGCTAACTTAGCTGAAACAAAAGGTCAAGGTATTGAAGTTAAAACAATAAGCGATGAAGAAAGAGAACAAGGAGAAGAAAACTAATTATGGCAAAACATTTATCAAAAAATTTAAAAAATGCACGTGAATCATTTGATAGAACAGTTGCTTATGATTTAGAAGAAGCTATTGCTCTTGCTAAAAAAACTTCATATGCAAAATTCGATGCTTCAATCGATCTTGCATTTAACTTAAACCTTGATGTTAGAAAAGCGGATCAACAATTACGTGGTGCTGTATTATTACCACACGGTACTGGAAAATCTGTTAGAGTTTTAGTAGCAACAAACAACCCTGAAAAAGCAAAATTATCTAAAGAAGCTGGAGCAGATATTGTTGTTGATGGACAAGCATTAGAACAAAAAATTAAGGAAGATGACTTTAACTTTGATGTTATGGTTGCTGACCCAGCAATGATGCCATTATTAGGAAAATACGGTAAAAAATTAGGACCAAAAGGTTTAATGCCAAATCCTAAAACAGGTACTGTAACTCCTACTCCTGAAAAAGCAGTTGAAGAACTTAAAAAAGGTAAAGCAAACTATCGTACAGATAAAGCAGGAATTGTTCACTCATTAATCGGAAAAGCAAGTATGTCAAACGAAGCGTTAGTAGAAAACGCAAAAACACTTATTTCATTAATTAAAAAATTAAAACCAGCTGCTGTTAAAGGAACATATATGTTAAACTTAACAGTGTCAGCATCAATGGGACCAAGTGTTAAAATTAAAATTGAAAAATAATTCAAATTCCAAAAATAGAAATTTAAAATTTCTATTTTTTTATTCTTTTTACTCTTAAAATATCTAAATATAATAAAATATATTTATAAATGGAGGATTATGGAAACAAAATTATTAGAAACATATAAAAAACAATTA
>NZ_JHWE01000021.1 GCF_000622205.1 Mycoplasma leonicaptivi ATCC 49890 | reverse complement strand
ATCAAGATTAAATTCTGTTTTCTTTTTCATAAAAAAATTCTCCTAATATAAATATTTTAAATTAAATATTTGCTATTAAGAGAATTTACACAAAATAATCTACGCTTCCTATTTTTTACTTGTGTAAAATGCTTTTTAATTTATTTGTTAATTTGAGTTAATTTGTTAATAATATTTTGAACCTTGTTTATAACATTATTAGATTTTTCTTTTGCGGAATTATATGATTTTTCATAGTCATTAACTGTTCTTACTCCATATCCAAAAGAATTAGAAACATTATTAGTTTGAATTTGTATAGAGTTTAAAATATTTTTAATTTCTAATAATAAAGAATTTATTTCAGTCCTTAATAAATCATTTCTTCTTAGTTTATCATTTAAAACATTATATGAGTTATTGACATTATTTATTTGAATATTTAAATCATCAATTGCCTTATTAAGTTGCAAAATCCTTTGTTTATTTTCTTCGTTTTTATGCTTTTCTTGATTTAATTTATCAACTTTATCAGTAATCGTATTATTAAGATTACTATTTTGATTCCTTAAATTAGAATTTTCATTTCTAAAATTATTGTTTTGATTTTGTAAATTATTATTGTTGTTTTGTAAATTTGTATTTTGATTTCTAAGTATTAAATTTTGATTTTTTAATTCTTGATTTTTTTTCTTTTCTTCTTCTGTGTTTTGTTTTTGTAAATTAATATCTGTTTCCAGTTTTAGAATTTCATTGTTTAAATTTTGAATAACTAATAAATTATTATTTTGATTGTTTGTTAATTGGTTTAAATTATTTTTTAAATCTTGTATTTCCTGTTGTTTAGATATTATTTCAAGTTCTTTTTGTTTTAGTGAAATTTCACTATCAGCAATATTAGATTTTAATTTTAAAATATTATCATTTTGTGAGTTATTAGTTGTTTTTAAAAGTCTAATTTCATCATTGTTATTTTTAATTATTTCTATATTATTTTTGTTCTCTTGTTCTAACCTTTTAAAGTTTTCGTTATTAATTTCTAATTCTTTTTCTTTTAAATAAATATCATTTTTAATTTTACTTATTTCATTTTCTAATTGGAATGATTGATTATTAAATTGAACTAATTTATTTTTCATATTTTTTAAAAATAAAATATTTTCATTTTTTAAATCAGTATTTTCATTTTCTAATTTTGTCAATATATCTTTTACATTACCGTTTTTTGTAAAAGATAAAATCAAATTTAATTTGATAATATTGTTTATTTTTTGATAAATAATATTTTTATTGTTCTTAAAAATATCTATTTTTTTATCTTTTATTTTTGCAATTTCCTTTTTTGTAATAATTATTGAATTATCTAAATCGCTAATATTTTTTTCTAATTCAGTAATATCGTTCTGAGTTCTTAATAATATTTCATTATTTTCTATTGTCTGATTTTTTGTAATTAAATTTAGTTTAAATTTTAAAAAATTTAGTTCATTGTTTTTTGTGGATTTTAATATTTCATTATTTTCTATTTCTTGCTCTGATACACTTATCTTTTTATTTAGTGTCATAATTTCTTTATTATTCTCGTTTAATTCATTATTACTAATTGAATCTTTATCAAAAAAATGTCTTAAAATATCTGATAAAAACATATAGTTTTGTTGTTTTAATTCAACTATAACATCACTTATTTTAATAAAAGAATTAACATTTTTTTCTTCAATATTTTGAAGTTTTTTCAAAATTTGTTCATAATTTGATTTTATTTTATTTATTAGTAAAGTGTCGTCGTTTTCTAAGTTTAATCTATAAAAATCAAATCTTTTTAAGATTAAATCAATTTCACTACTTAAATATGTTTTAATTTTTGAATTTAATAAATTAATTTCAACATCTTTATTACTTGATTTTATTATTTCATTCATTTTCTTTATTATGTTTTTATCCAAAATTAATATATTAGATTTAAATGTCTCTAAAATATTTTCATATGATTTTTTTAATTCATAATTAAAAGATTTATTTTCTAAAATAAAATTTATTTCCTTTTTTTCTTCAGAAAATAAATTATTTTTTAAAATTTGAAAATAATAAAGATTTGGTAATATGTTATTAAAATTATCAAATAAATTTTCTAATTCAATTTTTAGTGTTTCTGTATTATTATTAGAAATATTTGCCTTATTTTCTAGTTTTTCAATCAAATTATTAGTTTTATTTATTGTTTTTTCTATTGTATTTTGATATTTTAATAAAATATCTTCATCAGAATCTAAATTATCTATTTTGTTTTTAAATTGTAATAATTTATTTGTTAAATCTTTTATTATATTTAAAAACTGAGTAATGTTTAATTGAATAATGTCTTTTATTTTACCTAATTCTTCTTCTTTTAATGTTTGATTTTTTAAAAGTGCAATAATTTCTTTATTATTTGTTATTAAGTTATTAAAAAAACTATTTTGTATAAGTCTGTAATACGAAAGAGTTTCATCACTAATTTTTATTAGTTCATCAAAGATTAAAAGATTTTTTTCTTTATTTTTTTCATTTTTATTTTCTGCTAGTGTGGTTTGATTTAAAACACTAAGTTTTTCTTTATATAATTCACTAATATTATTTATATCTTGATTTAATTTATTTTGATTACTAGTAACTTTGTTTACTTGAATATCGTATCATGAATAATCTTGTTTTGTATTGCTTTTTTTAGGTGCATCTGGTTTAAAGTTAGTATTATTTTTTATTGATCTTGTAATTACGGGTATTGTTGCAGAAATTGCACCAACAATAGTAAAACAACCTAGAATTGTTATTATTTTTTTCTTTTTTGTCATATCTCCTCCATTGTTTTATTATTTTTTATTAATAAAAAAACAAAAAATAAACTATTTCAAAACTTTTTATTATCACAAAAATTGAATAAAAAAAATAAAAAATAAGTTTTATATCATACTTAATTTAATATAATTTAAAAAATGTTTAATATAGGTGTAGATTTAACAAGAATTTCAAGGTTTAAAGATAAAAAAAATAGTTTTTTAAAGAGAGTTTTGTCAGAGTTTGAACTAAAAATTTATAATAATTTTCAAACAAGCGAAGAAAAAACTCTTTTCTTAGCAAGATCTTGGGCTATCAAGGAAGCTATTTTTAAAGCTGATAATAAATTCTATAAATTTAACCAAATAAATTTACAAAAAAAGAATAATATTTGATTTTTTACAAATGAATTTAAAATATCTATTTCACATGAAGGAGATTATTTAGTTGCATTTGTTATAAAAAATAATTAAGGAGACAAGATGATATTACACACAAGAATAAAAATGTTTTTTACAACTATTCCCTGATTTTTTAGGTTATTATCTATTAAGTCAATGGCAAAAAAATATTCCAAAAAACCTGAACTTTTTCCAATTGAACAAAGATATAATAAATTAATAAAGTCAGTTAAAAAAGTTCTTAAACTATATAATATTGAAGTAAAAGTTGAAGGTTTGGATAATGTCCCAAGCACAGGAAATGTTTTTTTATTACCAAATCATAAATCTTATTCTGATGTTTTGGCATTAATTTTTGCATTGGTATCAGATAAAACTGAAAACTCTGTTTTTAGAATTCCTACTTTTGTAGCTAAAAAAGAACTTGAAAGCAAAATGTTTTTAAAACATGCTTTAAAGTTAATTGATACATTTACTCTTGATCCTAAAAACTTTAGAGAAAGTTTAACAACAATGAAGGATTTTACTCAATTTGTTAAAGAAAATAAAACATATGGTGTTGTTTTTCCAGAAGCAACAAGAATAAAAGAGGTAAGTTTAGGAGAATTTAAACCCGGTGCATTCAAAGCAATCCAACAAGTTTATGGGAATATAGTACCTGTTGCTATTTGTAATTCTCTTGATTCTATGAATTTAAAAAACGGTGGAACTAAAAAAGTTATAACAGTAAAATTTTTACCAGAAATAAAAGCAAACTCATTTATAACACAAGAACCTGCTTCAATCGCTAAAAGAGTAAAAGATTTAATTGAAAAGGAAATTATCTAAGGTGTCTAGAAAATTAAAAAACATTGGTATTAATTATAATTCAGAGTATAAATTCAAATTAAATGATTTTGATGGTCCGCTAGACTTATTATTGGCATTAGTAAAAGAAAAAAAAGTTAATATTTTAGATGTAAATTTAGTTGAACTTGCAACACAATATATCGAAATTATCGAACAAATAAAAGAAACAGAAATTGATATTGCTGGTGATTATTTATTAATTGCATCAACACTAATCCAATTAAAAGCAAAAATTATTTTACAAGGACCAGAAGAAATAAGTGAAGAAGTAGAAGAAGAAAAAAAGGCTTTTTTACAAGATTTAATTGAATATGAACAATTCAAAAATATACAACAAGCCTTAAAAACCTTTCAAGATAACAGAAACAATATCTTTATTAAAAAACCAAGTAACGTAGATGAATTTATTCAAGATACAGACAATTCAAGACTTGATGGTCATTCAAATCCTATAACACTAATAGGTGTTTTAAGAAGGATGTTTGAGCGTGTTTATGCAAAACAATTAAGAAAAACAAAATTAGAAAAATTCAATATAACACCATCAGAAATGTTCCCGTTTATAAAAGAATTACTAAGAAAAAAAGAACGTGTGGAATTTGAAGAAATATTTCACCAACCAAGTATTCAACATTTTGTAATAACTTTAATTGCTTTATTAGATTTAGCAAGACAACAATTTCTTGAAATCAAACAAGATAACCAATTTGATATTATTTATATAATCAGAGGAGAAGAATATAATGAAAAATAAAATTTTAGAAGCTCTTTTATATATACAAGGTGATGACGGGTTAACATTAGAACAAGTTAAAGAAATTTTTAATTTAAATAATACTTCTGAAGCTAAAAAAGTAATGCAAGACTTTCATAAAAGTTTTAACGAAGAAGATAGAGGTTTAAAAGTTGTTGTTTTCGATGAAATTTATAAGCTCGCAACAAGAGAAACAGTAAAAGAATATGTTTCAAAATTAGTTACAGTAATAAGACCTAATAGATTATCAAATGCTGCTATTGAAGTTGCTGGTATAATTGCCTATAAACAACCTATAACAAGAAGTCAAATAACTAAAATTCGTGGTGGAGCCGCTTCTGATCAAGTTATCAATACATTATTAGCAAAAGGTGTTATCGAAGAAGTAGGTATATCACCAACACCAGGAAGACCAGTTCTTTATGGTGTGACAAGTAAATTTTATGATCATTTTAGAATAACATCATTAAGAGATTTACCAAAACTTAACGATTTTAACTATATTGATGGTGTTGAAAATGAATCATCAGATTTTGATTTATTTGCAAGCCAAAGAGAATTTAAATAATAAAGAATGATAAAGATACAATTTTATTGTATCTTTATCAATTTAGTGAGAAACAGAGGTGCTATGTTTGAAATAACAACAACAAAAAACGATGAAGGAAGAACTCTTTATAAATTGCTTTTAAAGTATTTAAGCAATTTAAGTGCTTCACGAATAGAAAAAATTTTTCGTAAAAAAGATATTAAAATCGATGGAAAAAGAATCAATGATAAACAATATAAAATTACACAAGGACAAAAAATTGTTATTTATGGTGTATTTGATGTACAAAAAGAAGTTGAATTTAAAAACATAAATTATTCTGACTTACAAATAATTTATGAAGATGAAAATATTTTAATCATTAATAAAAAAAATGGTATAGAAGTACATGGTGATGAAAATTCCCTTGATAATCAAGTGTTATCATACTTAAAATATAAGAAGATTGATAGTTTTAAACCTTCACATGTTGGAAGACTTGATAAAGAAACAAGCGGATTAATTGTGTATGCAAAAAATTATTCTACATTAGTTGAGCTAAATGAAAAAAATAAATTTTTTATTAAAAAATATATTTTTAAGAGTGATATTGAGTTGTTTGAAGATTTAAAACAAGAAATAATTTTGTATTTTAATAAAGATACAACAACAGGAAAAATAAAAGCATCTACTAAAAAAACAGAAGGTTCCAAATATTCTAAAACCTATTTATATAAAGAAGGAAATGACAAAATCGCTCAAATAGAAACAGGAAGAAAACATCAAATAAGATTAGTTTTAAAATATTTACAAAAACCTATTTATGGTGATAAAAAATATGGTGGTAAAAAAGATTCAAGATTAATGTTACATTCATATTATTTAAAATTTAATAATCTAAATAAAGATTTAGAATATTTAAATAAATTAGAATTTTGAACTCAAAAACCCAAATGATAGGAGAAAAAATGAAAAAAATAACTAAGGAAAAATTTAAAGAAATAGTTCTGTCTTCAATGTTTGAACCTACTGATGAAGTAGTTGATAATATTATGAAAAATTGAGAAACTTTACAAGAAGAATTAAAAATATTTGATAATTTTGATTTAGACTCTTTAAAACCAATGGCACACATTGATGAAGAATATGTTATTGATTTTCTAAGAGAAGATGAAGAAGATAATAGTTATTCTATTTCTAAAAAAACTATTTTACAAAACGCTAATCAATCAAATGATGATTTTGTTTTGATAACAAAGGTGGTTAAATAATGCAAAGATCATTAAAAGTTAAGGGTGATTTCAAAAAATCTATAAAAGAACTTATTTTAAATAACAATAATGCAATATCTTCAACTTTTGGTTATTTTTATGAAAAACCAAAAAACAATCTCTTATTAAACGCCACTGTAACAATCAAAGATAATTACGCAACAAAAGTAGGTTATACAACTGCTTCAAGTTTATTGCTTGAAAAGTTTCAACCAGGATATAACGCAACTGTAGTGCAAAAACTAATTGAAAGTGGTGCAAAGATAGTAGGAAAAACTCATCTTGATGAATTTGCACTTGGCGGAACAGGGACTCATAGTGCATATGGTTTAGTGAAAAATCCCTTGGATACAAAAAGATTAGCAGGTGGGTCTTCTTCTGGGGCCGCTGCATCTTTATCAAATAATATTTCAATCGCACTTGGTAGCGATACAGGTGATAGTGTAAGACTTCCAGCATCTTTTGTTGGAAAAGTAGGATTTAAACCATCATATGGCGCAATATCAAGGTATGGTCTTTTTGCTTATGCTTCTTCACTTGATACTGTTGCTTATTTTGCTCATAATGTTAATGATATTATTTTAACTTCACAAGTCTTGTATGGTGTTGATTCAAAAGATATGACTTCTAAAAATGTAAATATTAATAATGTTGTTAAAACAAAACCCAAAAAAGTAATAGTTTTAAATTTTAAAAATCAAGTAAATAATTATGTTTGAAATGCAGCAGAAGAATTAATAAATAAAATTAAAAATCAAAATATTGAAGTTGAAATAATAGAACCAAATATTGATTTATTAAAAATGATAAAACCTGTATATAGAGTTATTTCATTTTCTGAAGCAAGTTCTAATCTTTCAAATTTAACTGGTATTTCTTTTGGTGAACAAGTATCTGGAAATTCATGAAATGAAATTATAAAAAATACAAGAAGTCAAAAATTCGGTCATATGGTTCAAGAAAGATTAGCTTTAGGTAGTTATTATTTATATAATGAAAATTATGAAAATATATTTATTAAAGCTCAAAAAGCTAGAAGATTAATTAAGAATTATTTATCTCAACTACAAAAACAAGGTGATATTTTAATTTATCCAGCAAGTTCAGGAATTGCACCAAAATTCAATGAACAAAATAAAAGTTCAAATGTTATGGATTATATTTTAACTGGTTCAAATTTGGTTGGTAATCCATCAATTACTATTCCGATAGGAAAATTTAATAATTTACCATTTAACCTTGCGATTGATTCAGAATTATATTCTGATGAAAAATTGCTTGGTTATGCAGAGTATATAGAAGAATTAATAGGGGGTTTTAATGAGTAATTTTGAAGTAGTTATCGGTATTGAAATCCATGTAGAGTTAAATACTAAAACAAAAATGTTTTCACCTTCTAAAATTGATTATTTTGCTAAACCAAACACTCTTGCAAATCAAATTGATTTAGGTTACCCTGGTACATTACCACAAGTTAATAAGAATGCAGTAAAATTTGCTATCGCACTTGCAAAAGCACTTAATATGAAAATTGATTCAGAATTACATTTTGATAGAAAAAATTATTTTTATCCCGATCTACCAAAGGGATATCAAATTACTCAATTTTTTAGACCAATAGGTCAAGAAGGAAAAATTACAATTGATTTAGATGGTTATTCAAAAGATATTTTAATAGAGCGTATTCATCTTGAAGAAGATACTGCAAGACAGCACCACAACGGAGAAAATACTGAACTAGATTATAATCGTGCTGGTATTCCTTTGATTGAAATAGTTACACACCCTATAATAAGAAGTGCAAAAGAAGCATCTTCATATGTTGATATGATAAGAAAAACTGTATCAGCATTAGAAATTTCTGAAGGAAAACTCGAAAAAGGTACATTGCGTGCAGATGTTAATATTTCTTTAAGACCTTTTGGCGTAAAACAATTTGGCACAAAAGTTGAAATAAAAAACTTAAATTCATTGTCTAACATTGAAAAAGCAATAGAAAATGAAATAAAAAAGCAAACACAAGCTATTTTAAAAGGTCAAGAAATATTACAACAAACAAAAAGATTTGATGATTCAACAAATTCAAATATAGTCATGAGAACGAAAACTGGTGTTGTTGAATATAAATACTTTCCAGAACCCAATATACCCTTTATTAAATTAAGTGATGAGTTTATTGAATCTGTAAAATTAAAAGAATTACCAAAACAAAAAGAAAATCGTTATAAATCTGAAAACATTCAAGAAATATACATCAACAGTTTAATGTCAGATTTGGAATTAGCCAAGTTTTTTGATTCAATAATTTATGAAAACAGAGAAAAGTTATCTAAAATATTTTTTGCTGAAATCGTTTCTTTAGCTAATTCAAAAGGATGTAGAGCATATGAACTTGGTATTAAACAAGAATATATTGCACAATCAATCGAATTACTTGATTCTGAAATAATTTCTGGTAAATCATTAAAAAAACTTATTCCTTTGTTAGTTAATTATAATGGTAAAATTCAAGATTTATTAGAAAAATACAATTTAAAACAAATAACTGATGTTAATCAAATAACTGATTTAATTACTAATATTGTAGATCAAAATGAAAATATCGTATCTGAATACAAAGATAGAAAAGAAAAAGTTTTAAAATTTGTTCTTGGTGCTTTAATGAAGCAGACTGGTGGACAAGTTAATCCAGTAATCTCAAACGAAATTGCTGAAAAGGTTTTAAATGATAAATTTATTTAATAAAAAGAAGAATTATAAAACTTTAATAAAACTTAAAAAAGATAGAAAACATTTTAGAAAATGGTTTTCTAATTTAATTTACCCTGATAAATTCTTGTTTTTAGCAAAAATTTATGAAAAGTTTATGTTAAACATAATTCAAACTTTTGCTAATGTTTTAATAAGAACAAGAAATGAAACTCAAAAAATTAAAAGAAAAAAAGTTGTATATCAGGTTTATCAAAATTTTATCTCTAATGAATATAACTTCACCTGATTATCTATTATTTTTTATATTTTAATTTCTTTTATTCCTATTATTTATTTAGTTAGTTTTTTAAATATTACAATTAATGATAATATACCTACATTAATTAAACATGTTGAAAAATTTTATTTATCTAAAGGTTTTGAATCAATACAAAAGCAACAAGTTTTTCAATATTTATTTAATAGCGTTGTATTTAATAAATTTATCCCCGATGGAAATATGCATTTAATTATTCAAAATGAAGTACAAGATAATTCATTTAAAATTTATTCATTGCTACCTGGTTCATTTATTGCAATACCATCACTTTATATTGCTAGTGGTGGTTATGGAAAACTAATTTCTGCTTATAATTATATTTTTTCACATAATAAAATTGGTTCATTTTGAGGAAACAAAATTAAAGGTCTTAGTCTTGTTTTACTTGTAGCAATTACTTTATGATTTGTAAGTACAATTAATATATTAATCCAAGCTTCTATATATAATAATAATTCAAGTGTGTGATTATCGGATTTTGTTTATATTATTTTTGTAGGAATATTTGTTTTTTTACTCTTTGTTCTTTTATTTAAATTTACACCTTCTTTTAAAATTAAAACAAAAGATACTCTTAAGGGGGCATTTATTTCATGATTCCCTACTTTTATATTAGTTATCCTTTATACATATTTACACAAGATAGTTTCATACAGTAAATTCGGAACAACAATTGGTTTCTTTTTTGCAATTGGTTTTTTTATAAACTGATTTGTTTATTTTATGTTTTTAGGCATTATTTTTAACAATGCTTATTATAAAAACTATATAAGTAGTAGAACACAACCTAAAAAAGTTTATTCATTTTTATAAGAACAAAACAGTGTTTTGTTCTTTTTTTGTTTTCAAAAACCAAAAAAATAATATATCTTTGTAATGAAAAAGATATTTTGAAGAATTTTAATATTTTTAATAATTAGTGGTCTTTTTATCTGATTTGGTGTTAATTATTCTTTAATAAATAAAAAGAATCAAGAAATTAAAACACAAAATATTAATAATAAAACTCATGTGTACAAATATATTGTTTCTGGTGCTTTTTTGCAAAACGGAATCCATATATCCAATGAAAAACTTACTTACAAAAAACTCTTTTTAATTGCTAATATACTCCCTAATTCAGATTTAAGTTTAATTAACGATATTTTTTCATATGCACCAGAAAATACAGAAATTTTTATACCTTTTAAAGATTATAAACTTAAATGAAGTGATTTTTATGATGTAAAACAAATAACAATTGCCAACATACAACTTAAATATGCAAAAATTTTACTAAAACACCGTAAAGAAAATGAACAAACGACATGAAACAACATATTGAATATTTCAGGAATTGGCGCAAAAACTTTTGAAAAATTAAAAACATTTTTAATTCTGAATCAATAGTTTTTTTAATATTTTTTATAATTTCTTTGATTTTTTGGATTTTTAAATATCAAATTATTTTTCAAACCTTTTTTATAATTTTATTTTTTGTATTTTGTATAAAAAACAAAAACAAAAAATATTGATATATGTTTCTATTTTTGTTTTTATTTTTTTTATTTTATCAAATTACTTTATATTTTTTAGATCTTAAAAATATATATTATGTTGTTTACTCAAATAATAATTCAACATTAGTTAGAAATTTTTGAAATGAAAAATTTAAGTTATACAACTTCAGTAACAGTAATTTATATATAAATCAAAAAGTTCTTATAACCGGTAAAATAAGCATTGATCAATTTAATAATAATGTTTTATATGTCGAAAATTTTGAGGAACTTCGAAATTTTGATATATCATTTTATTTTTTAAAATGATTGCAAAACAAAGATGTAAAATATAAAAATTATATTATTCCGATTTTATTTGGATATATTTCAGACAGTAAAATTGATTTATTTAAAATTAGTAAAGAACTTGGAATTTTACATTTATTAATTATTAGTGGTTTTCACTTTAATATCTTATTTTTCATTTTTTTAAAAATTTTTAAATCAAGAAAATCTTTTGCTATTTTATCGATATTTTGTTATTGATATATATGTAATAAAACAGTTTCTGTTAATAGAGCATTTTTAAGTGTTGTGATACCCTTGTTTTTTAAAAGAAAAAGTAGTATTTTTGATATTATTATTTCTCAAATTCTAATATTATGTTTAATGCAAAATATAAGTTTGAATAACATGGGATATTGACTTAGTTTTTTAATCACGATTTATTTAAAAATAATAAATAAATTATGAAATCAAAATAAGTTTAAAAATATATTAACAATATTTTTAACATGAATGTTTTCTATATCATTAATAATTTTGTTTCAGGGTGAATTTAATTTATTTTCAATTTTGAATATAACTTTATTAACTCCAATTTTTGAAATAAATTTTTTATTAATATTGTTAACTTTTCCAATAAAAATATTTTGCTTAACAATTTTGGATAATTTTCTATCATTTATTAATTTATTTAAAAATTTTGTATTTATTATTGAAATTAATAGGTATATATTGTGAATACCATTTTTATTACAAATATTATTTTTATTTTTTATATCTACAAAAAAACAAAAATAATATTTTATAATATATAAATGATTTTAATTTATGGATCAGAAGAACATTTTATTTCAAAATATATAAAGGAATTAAAAGAAAAATACAAAGATTCAAACATTTTTATTTTTGAAAATGATTTTAATATTTATGAATTTATAGAGTTTATAGAAACTAAAAATCTTTTTAATTCAAAAAAATTAATTTTTGTAAAAGATATTGCTTTTTTAAAAAAAAATAAATTAGATAAAAATGATGAAAAATTAGTTAATGTATTATGTGAAAAATTAAGTTCTTCAAACGATGAAATAGTATTTATTTTATATAATGAAAAACTACCAAATAATAAATTTTGTGAATTTATAAAAGATAATTCTAAAATTTATGAATGTAATAAAATTCATAAAAACGATTTAGTTAATCAAGTATTTAGTTTATTTACAGAAAATCAAGTTAAAATTACTTACTCTGATGTTTTATTTTTACTTGAAAAACTCCCAAATAATTTAGATGTTGTAATGAATGAAATTAATAAATTAATTTTAAACTACAAAGAAATAACAAGAAAGATTATTGATATTGAAACAGATCAATATTTATTAAATAATGAATTTGCTTTTATTAATTCAATTGAAACATTAAATTTAAATTCTATTTATTCAAAATACAAAGAAAGAATAAATGAAGGTGATGATGTTAATAAATTAATTTCTTATATGAATACCATTTTAGGTGATACCTTGGTTTTTTATAATTATCAAAAATTAAATTATAGTTTAAATGAAATTTCAAAAATATTAAAGCAACCAGAATGAAAACTAAAAAAAATAAATAATACTCTTACAATTTTAGGTATTAGAAAAATATCAAAAATGATTGAAGAGTTATCTGAAATTGACTTAGCAATAAAGACTACTGGAGCAGAAACTAATGAAATATTTGAAACATTCTTGATCAAAAACTTCTAATAATAGTTTAAATTATTTTCAAGAATTTATATTATTAGAGCATTCATTTATTTTAAATGAAAATATTGAAAAATTTAAAAAATACTTAAAATATATTAAAAAAAATATTGAGTTATTATATTCAAATAGTATTAAAACGAAACTTATATTACCAGAAATAAGTGAATTATTCAGTAGTGATCCGTTTGAAAAAAATTCAATTGAGAACAAAAAAGTTAAAAAAGAAAAAATCCAGATTTTAAAAAAATTTTGTTCTGAAATATTTACATTATTCGAAACTGATTTATATATTTTCCTTGATATTGCTAAAAGTGGAATAACTGTTAATAATATGATGCAATATAATAAGTTTTTTAATAATGAAAAATATGATGATTTTTCAAATTCACTGACAGATTTTAAAGATCTTGTTTTTACACAATTTGTTTCTATTGATGATTATTCTGTTGATAGAAATGAAATTATAGAAAACTTAAAAAACATTATTAATGAATACAACAATATCTTCTTTATTAAAAATATTATTTTTACTGGTTTTGAAGCATTCTTTGCAAAAACTAAAAAAATAGAAATCCTCAATAAACACATTTTATTGAATAATTTTTTAGAAAAGGTTAATAGTGAGAAAAAATTTACACTTCATATTTTTAATGAAAAAGATTCCTTTTTAAATTTCTTACATATTTATACAACTATTGATAAAGTTTTTGACTATTTTTCTTTTTCAGAAAGAATGTACACAAACATTTTAAATATTCATACTAAATTAAAAAATAGATATATTTATATTTTTGACTTTAATAAATTTCTTAATATAGATAATAAGGAATACTTATATAAAATAAATGAAATAAAAATATTAATTCAGCAAATTATATTAAATACAAAGCATTTTGTTTTTTTGTTTGATAAAAATTCAAATAAAAATCAAATGATTTCAAACCTTTTTGATTTTAATTTATGAAAAATAATTAATGAAATATTTATAAAAAATTTAATTTTAAAATATTCTAATTTATCTTATTCTAATGCAATAGATATAAAATTAAATTTTTATTATTCTTTATTTAATAAAAACAATTTTATTCAAGATATATATATAGATGATATTTTTTATAAATTAATTACAAATATTTCTTACAACAAAAAACAAATTAGCGTAAATAAACAAAAATATTTTATAGAACCTTATTCAAGTTTATTGATAAAAATTAAATAATTAAATATGATATAATTAAAAATACAAATAAAAAGGAGAAATATGAAAAAAGTTGTAGCATTTTCAAGTGATCACGCTGGTTTTCAGTTGAAAGATGAAATTAAAAAATATATAGAAACATTAGGTTATGATGTTGTTGATTTAGGACCAGATAATGATAAAAATTCTGTAAGTTATGCAGAACAAGGTAAAAAATTAGCTGAATATGTTGATAAAAATAAACCTGAATTTGGTGTAGCTGTATGTGGTACTGGCTTAGGTATTTCTTATGCGTTAAACAGACATAAACGAATTAGAGCTGCACGTGTAGTTTCGGTAGAAGATGCACATTTAGCAAAACAACATAATAATGCTAATGTTCTTGTTTTTGGTGGTCGTCAATTATCATTAGATGAAGCTAAAAAAATAGTTGATGAATACATAAAAACTGAATTTGAAGGTGGAAGACACCAGTTAAGAATTGATCAACTTGATGAGGAATAAAATGAGTGATGATAAAAAAGAATTAAGGCCAGTTTGACATATTACAGAAGATAAAGAAAAAGAAATTTGAAGAGTTTATCGCGAAGGCGCTGAAAGAGCAACTATAACCTTTAAAACACAAAAAGAGGCAATACCATACGCAAGAGATCTTGCTAAGAAAAATAATGGAACATATTATATTCATGGTGAAAACGGAAAAATACGTGATGGTAAAGGTTATAAAAAATCTAATTAAAAGTCAAATAAATAATTAAAATACCAGAGCAATATAAATTTGTATCTGGTATTTTAATTATAAAATAACGTCAATTAAAAAGTCACGATGCAAGTTTTGAACTTCATCGTGACTTTTTGTCCCATCTGATAAAATATAGTAAAAGTAAAAAAGGAAAGGACAAATGAATTATATATGATAAATTTAAATCATAAAAATAAACAAATTAATAAAATTATTTGCATTGAAATTAACGGACATTTTAGAAGAGAAAAAACTTCTTATAAAAAGAAAAATTTTCATTTTAAAATTAAGAAATTAACAAAAGAAGACATCAAAATTACTAATAAATATTGAGAATTAAATACTACAAGAAAGTCAAATCATACATCACTAACAGAGGTAATAACAGTCTTTGAAAATCTTGATAAAATTAAGAAAATTACTGAATTAAAAACTAAAATTTCTTCAAAAGATACAAGAACAATAAAAAGAATTTTGGAAGATTCAGAGCGAAATTTTTACAAAATAATAACAAAATGGAACACTGATACGAGATGTCAAAATTGTAATCAAAATATAACAACTGTTTATCTAATTTCTCCTAAAAAATGAGCAGAAACTAAATTAGATATTTCTTTAAAATATTTAGA
>NZ_JHWE01000020.1 GCF_000622205.1 Mycoplasma leonicaptivi ATCC 49890 | reverse complement strand
CAGTAATTTTCTTAATTTTATCAAGATTTTCAAAGACTGTTACTACCTCTGTTAGGGATGTATGATTTGATTTTTTTGTAGTATTTAATTCTCAATATTTATTAGTAATTTTGATGTCTTCTTTTGTTAATTTACTAATTTTAAAATGAAAATTTTTCTTTTTATAAGAAGTTTTTTCTCTTCTAAAATGTCCATTAATTTCAACACAAATAATGTTATTAATTTGTTTATTTTTATGATTTAAATTTATCATATATAATTCACTTGTCCTTTCACTTTTTACTATTACTATATTTTATCAGATGGGACAAAAAGTCACGAGCAAGCTCGAAACTTGCATCGTGACTTTTTAATTGACGATTATTTTTCACACAAAAATTAAAAAAATAATGCTTGATATGATTAAAATCAAAGCATTATTTTTGAAATATCTTTGTAAATATTTTTCTAAATTTTTACAAAAATGTGTTTTTATCCAATTTTTAGTATATTTTAAGTTAATATTTGTTCTATTGTTGTTCATTTATTTGTGTTTGTGAATCTTTTTCATCTTTTAATGTTTCAACTGATTCAATTTTGTTTAAGAATAGGTTTTCATCTTTTTTATAATTATTTTCTTTATTTGATAAAGTTTGTATTTTATTAAAACTATTCTTTTCATCTCTATAAATTATAAATAAGGTAATTAAATATATTATGCTAATAAACAATCCTATTATTAAAAGTGTTTTGTGAGTTTTGTATTCAGGTTTTTTACCAACTTCAACAATTAAAATAACTTTAAAGACATATCTTGCAATTGTTAATGGAATAGAAACAAAAAGCAAGAAAACAAGACCGACTATGTAATAAACTATCGAATTGCGAACTTGTTGTTGAATTTCTTGTGAAGTAGTTTTATCATCTAAAATAATTAAAAATGAACTTCAACCAGAAAAAAGCAACGAAAAAACAATTGTATTTATTAAAGTAATAATTGCTGTAAATATTAATATTATTTTGAGATTTTGAACAATTTTATTATCTTTTTGTGATCAAATATTTTTCATAAAATAAATTATATATTTTTTACTAAGACTTTATTTTGAATTTTAATCTTATTTTATAGATATAAACAACAAAAAAATAAGATTAAAATTCTTTAATGTGCTTAGTTTTTAACACTTAAAGTAGATATTTTTAATATGTTATAATAAAAATATATTTTTTAATTATTAAAATAATTAAAATAAAGGAGTGAATATTATGAAAAAAAGAATTAAAAATTCTTTAATGATTTTAAGTTCATTAAGTACACTAACAGCAATATCATCTTTTTTAATTTCATGTAATGATCCTAAAAAAGATCCAAAAAACGATAATAAACAAGATGGTACTCAAACAGATGTTTTAACACCACAAAATCCTGATAATCCAAATCAAGGAAGTAATAAAACAACAGATGTAAAAGAATCATATAACGCTGCCGAAATAAAAGAATTTATTCAAGGTAAAACTTTTGATCAATTATTTCAAAACACAATAACAATTGGTCCAAGAAATGCAACACTTCCATCAGAAGTACAAGGAAATGTTTCAGACCAAGCAATTAGTTCTAAAGATGAGAAATTACCATTTAATGTTATTAATACTATTCCAAATGATGAAAATGGTACGCTATCAGTTGTTATAAAATATGGAGATAAGGACAACACAGATGATTCATTAACAAAAACTTATGAGTTACTTGGATTTAAAAAACAACCAAAAGATCCTTTTGCGCATATTAATAAACCAACTGTAAGTGAATCATATGAGTCAAAATACTATAAGTCAGATAATGCTACAAGATATGATTTAGATATGGAAGAGTATTACAAAACCTTATCAAGACAAAATTATGCTCATACAGACTTAAACAATCCTGAATCAGGGATTGCAAAATATAATGAAATTGCTAAAAAATTAAACTTACCAAATTATGATCAAGCAAATAAACTTGGATATACACTTCCGGTTTATGATCAACAAGGTAATGTTACTGGATTAAAAATTAAAGAGCAAAATGGTCCAGGTATTGGCCCTTCTTGATTTGACTTTTTTAAAGACAGAAAACCCGCAGAAACAATCGGTCTTGCTAGAACAATTACAAATGAAAACTATGCAACACAAGCTTTACAAACATTTCAGTTAAACTTTGTTGTGTGACAATATTCAGCAGATGAAAATATTAGATTACAACTACGTGAAGCATTTAAAAATGATGAAGATTTAAAACTTTTATTAGCAAGTGTTAAAGATGCAGAGTTTAAAAAAGAAATGGAAGATAAATTATCAGGGTTACAAGAAGGAAGTGTAGCTATTTTTAACATTTACAAAGATGAAATTTGAAAACAACTTGTTAAAGAATACAGTCCTAATGATCCAACACAAACAGAAGCTGCTAAAATTTATACAAAATATACCTTAGATCAACGTCAAAAAGTAATGGATCGTGTTAATAAACTTAATATACCTGAGGAAATTAAGAAAAAAGTTGAAAACAACTTAAAAGAAGTAACTGATTTTTATAGATTCCAAGAAAGTTACAGAAGCAATCTTCCTTCAGCTGGAACAGCTTGAATTTTAGATTACGAACTAGATGAAACAGGCAAATACCCAACTAAATGATATTTTGGAACAAATTTACATGTTATAGATGGTTATAGTGCTGAGAATTTATACAGTTTATCTTTAAATAGGTTAAACGAACAATTTCCATCAATTTTTAATCAATTAAAACTTGTGAATTTAGAAAGTAAAATTGATAAAATCAATTTTAATCCTCAGGTATTTAGAAAAGTATTCGATGGTCGTGATGTACTAAATTGAGATCCTAAAAAATTCTCAGTAAATAAAAATGAAGAAAGAAAAGAATATATGGACTTTGCTGTTTTTGAAATTGATTTTAGTAAAGTTGATCAAACACATTTAACAAGATTTAGTGATAAAAACGAATTTGCAAAATGAGTTACAAATAACTATGCAAACTTACCAAATGAAAAGAAACTAAAAATTGCAAATTATGATTATCTTAATTCATTTGAAAAAATCGATGCACCAGTAAATTCTGCTGAAACTCATAAACTTCAAAACAAAACACTTGCAGATTATGATAGTTTATATGTTTTAGGTTATCCAAAATCAAGTTCACAACTTTTTAGTGATTTCTTTTTAAAACCATATATTAACGATGATCAGTTAGCAAATATTGCACATGATTTTACATTATGAACAAATGCTGATAATAAATTTTATGACAGTCCAAGTACACAGCCAGCTGATAAACTTAACAGAGGTAATTGATTAAGTGCAAACATCGGATTAAGAACCTTTAAAGATAAACCAGGTGTTACTGATAGATTCATTTCAATACCAGTTATTGCTGATAAACCATATAAATCAAAATACGATTCAAAAGAATATTTTGAATCAGGATTATCATATTCATTAAAATGATATTCACCAGGAGGTGGTGCTTCTGGTAGCTCTGTAAGAAATCAAAACAATGAATTAGTTGGTTTAGTAAGTACCAGATATTATAGTGCTTTTACTTCATCTGCTGTGGCAATTAGAAGTAATGGATTTAATTATAATGGATTATATGGTGAATATAATTCGCCACAATATGATCTTGTGTATGGTGGTGGTAAAGACCAACAAAATTCATACAGACAAGAATTAGCTAAACTTGGTATTAAAAAAACATGGTTATTCCAAAATGGTCTTGATGATGCTAACATTCCAGAAACACATAAATTTAAGTAATAAAAATATTGGATGTAACATCCAATATTTTTATTTTAAAACTAAATATACATTAGCAGGTGTCCCGAATCTAGAACTTAATTTATCTTCAAAAGCACGCACATGAGCATTTGTAACGTCTTCATCTTTTTTATCAAAATAAATTCTGAGTGCTTCAAAATCATCTGCATCATTGCTATTTGTAATCGAAGTTTCATTTATAAAGTTATTTTGATTGTTATAAGTATCTGACACCATATAAATCATATGTGCTTTGATTTCTATATTACCAGAAGAATTTTTTGCTATTTTTAAAATAAATCTACCAATCGTCATATAAATAGTTTGTTCTCCATCAAATTCTTGAGACTCAAAAGGTTTGTTAGATACTCCTGAATAATTTTGAAATAGTGAAGTTACTGTTTTAAAACTTAAATGTGAGTGAGGGATAGAAGTTTCGTTTGAAATATTAACTAAACCTAAACCGTGTTTGTATAATTTTGAATATTCAAATTTTTCATTTTCCTTAAATAAAAATCAACGGCTTTTTTTGTTATCCTCATTTTTTAAATCGGGATATTGAACTGGTCTAAATTTATCGGTATAAGCTAAAAAATGCATTCAGTTATTTGATAAAAGTTGTGAAACTTTTTGATCATAGTTTGCATCTTTGTAATCCAACTTTTTAAATTCTTGTTTAAATTCTGCAAAACTTGGAAATTGCATTTTTTGCAATTCTTCATCAAAATTAAGATGAAATTTATCTATAACTGCATTAATATTTTTATGAGTTTTATAATCTCTTGCTTCATCTTGAGTATTATTGCAAGCAACTAATAAGTTGCTTGCTAATAAAGTAGGTAATCCTAAAAATAATAATTTATATTTTTTCATATTAAATCTCTATATCTATAATTGTATATCTTAAAGATTGTTCTCCATATCTATCAGCAAATAAAGCTCTATTAGCATCACTATATTTAATATTTTCACTAGCTCACTCAGCAAAAGTTGATAAATATTTTTTTAAGTCAAAATCATTTAACTTATCCTTACTTTGTAGCAATTTAGGATAAGAATAAATGTATGGATGAAACTCAACTGATTTAATTAGGCTAAGAGTTTCATTTCCTCTAATATCAAATCTTAAAATAAAACCATCTTCTGTTAATAAAAACACTCTTTTTTCATAACTAATTTCTGTTTCATTTGTTTCATCATTAAAGTTTTTTTCTTGATCATAAAACTGGATTACATAATCTAAAATATTGTTATTTGTCGGGATGTAAAACTCTTTTGCAATAAGTTTATTAGTTTCAACATTTTCAACTACATCATCTAATACAATTTTGTCTGCTTGTAAGGTATTAAACTGAATAAATTTCATTTTATTAAAATGAAATAAAAAGGATAATCAGTTTTTATTCATCATTTCCTGAATATATTTTTTACCTTCTGTTGTTACAAAATTATGTTTTGCATTACCAAAAAATGATAAAAGATCGCGATCAAAAGGTGTACTGATTGTATTTGCATATCTTAATCACATTTTAATATTTTTATAATATTCTTCACCTAAATCAATTTGAGATTTAACATATTCTTGCATTTTTGTTTCATCAGTAAAAGACATTCTTAAAAGAGTTTGAATATAATTTTGTTGTAAAAAAAGATTTCATTGTGCAACTTGATCACTTTTTTGTTTTTTTGCTTCAAGTTCTTGGTTTTTATTTGATTCTTGATTTTGATTTGGGGCAACGCTTAAAAACAATAATGGTGAAGCATATGATAAAAATGGAAGATATTTAAAAAATTTTTTTCAATTTTTTTTCATTACACTTCCTTTCTTTGTTCATTAAATAAACCAAAGACAAAAACTGGTGAACCATATTTTTGTTTTTGAACCATATTTTCTTTAAAAGCGATTCTTCCAATTTCATATTGATGTAAAAATAAGGTATGAACAACAGATGTAATTAAACTTAAAGAAATTGTTCGAGCTTTTGATTCAGGGAAATATCAGTTTATTGCACTCATTTTTAACTCTGGTGTTTCAGATAATTTATCAATTAAAATCCGAAAAACTAATTTATCTTTTTTAAGATAAAAAACAGCAGCATCACCTAATTCAACATTTTCATCCCCAGGTTTAATTGCATCTAAATAATTATCATAAAATCTAAAATCATTTGATGGTAATTTATTATCAATAATTTCCTTATACTCAGCATCAACAACTTTTCCGTTTTGTAAACCATCAAAAACATATTCTACAAATGTAAAATCAAATTTATCAATATTTTTTAAAAAGAAATATCAGTTTTTAGAAAAAACTTCAGATTGTTGTTTTGCAAAAGCATTAGATTCTTCATAAAATACTGCTATTTTTTTATTAATCTCAATGATTTTGTTTTGTAAATCCGCTATTTCTTTTCTATATCTTCCTGCTTCAAATTTATATTTTTCAAGTTGTTTTGATAAAGCACCTTTTTCGTTTTGTAAACGTTCAATATCATCTTTTGAGTTATTTGCTTTTAAGTCTTGATATTTTGTTGCTATATCTAAAAATTCTTGTTCAATTTCTTGTGTATTTTGTGTTTGTTGTTGAATATAATTTAATTCTGCTACTTTGTCATTTTTAAACAAATAATTTAATAATGTTTTAAAAATAGTATCCGTTCTGGTTTTATCATTATTTTTTCCAACTTCTAGCACTTCATCATCGTTTTTAATAATGTTGTGAATTAAACTTGTTTTTGAATAGTCAGCACAAGAAACAGTCGATAAAAGAGTACAAAAACCTAAAGATGCTAAAATTTTATTTTTCATCAATTATCCCCCATGCATATCTATAAACTCTTAAATCAGATTCTGAGTTTTGTGTTTGTTTATTAAACTCTTTTACTGCTTTATAAAAAGATTTATAATAACTTTTTTGATTATATAAATCTAAATAAACTGCATCATTAATTTCTTTTTTTGCCTCATTTTCTTTTTCAGTATTTCAGTTACTATTGCTTTTTTTAGCATAATCTAAATAGTCATCATAATAAAATACATATGCATCAACAATACTTGTATAAAGTTTAACAACATCATCTTGTGTAATGTTGTTGTTAAAAACAAAAATTTCTGGAACTAATTGAATATGCTTGTTTTGTTTATTGCTATCTTGTGTTTTGTAACTAAAAAATGGTAGTAAAACATTATCATTAAATTGAACAAAAACAATTTTTTTATCTAAATAAACATCATTTACTTTATCAACCATTTTTGAATCAAAATCAAATTCAAAAATGGTTTTAATAATCATTTCTTTATTAATAAATAATAAAGTTTTATTCTTTTCTAATAAATCAATAAATACTTGTCTATCACTATCATCATTTTTATTTTTTTCATCTTTATGATCTTTAAATCTAAAATTAAAACCATTGAATAAAAAAGTAAATTTGGAAATATTGTTTAAAATTCAATATCAGTTATCTGTTGTTGCTTGTTTTAATACTTCAACTGATCTTTGTGCATATCTTGCTTCAAGATTTGTTGCAATATTTAAAGTATTTTGTGTTAAATAAGTTGGTGCAAATGCTAAAGATACATTTAATTCAGTTGTATAACTTGATTTAATTGAATTTTGTCTATTAAAAAAATCTTTTTTAAAACTTTCGCTATCTTTATCATCAAAAAAGTATTCGTTAGCTATTTCTGCTAATTTATCTTGATTAACGTTTGTTTGTTGCTTAAAATAATTTTTATAACTTATTTCTTGAGTATTTTTACAAGCAATTGCAAAAGGTAAAATAGATATTAATCCTAATGAACTAATTTTTAATAACTTTTTCATAAAAGATCTTTTCTAGATGTTCAAATTTTTCACCAGAATAAACAATTTTACCTTTATTTATTAATGTAAGTGAATCAACAAATTTATCAATTTCACTAAGAATATGTGAACTAATAAAAATGGTTTTACCTTTTTTGTGTAATTCTTGTAAAAGATTAAACAATTCATATCTTGCAGTAGGATCAAGGTTTGATGCTGGCTCATCTAAAACAATAATATCAGGTTCATTAAGTAAAGCTTGAATTAATAAGATTTTTTTCTTTTGACCAGAAGAAAAATTATGTGGTTTTTTGTATTTTAAATCATAAATATCAAATTTATGTAAATAATATTCAATTTTTTCTTCAATTTCTTTTTCTTTTAATTGATTTAATAGACCAAGATATTTTAAATACTCATAAACTTTAATTTCTTTAGGGAAAATCGCATTTTCAGGTACATAACCTAATGCTTTTCTACTACTTGGATCTTTGATATTAATTCCATTGATTAACACATCACCAGAATAATTTATATAAGAACCAATAATGGTTTTAATAGTTGTTGTTTTACCTGCACCATTTTCACCAATAAAAGCATGAAATGAACCTTTTTTTACTTCAAAATTTAAATCAAAAACACCAGTTTTAACTTGCTTTTTTGTTGTGTATATTTTTGTAAGATTTTTAACTTCTAAAATATTTTCCATTATTTATAGTCCTTTTTGTAGTAAAGTTTATAGTTTGCAAGTATTAATAATAAAGCAATAATAATTCAAATTACAAAATATGAATTTTTTTCTATTATTTTGTGATTATTTCTTGAAAGTTCCACAACTTGATCTAATGTTTGAAACATATAGTTTTCTGAAGGATTTAAATCATATCTAATTTTAATTTTTTTATCAATAACTTCTTGTTTTGTTTCAAAAGAAGAGTAACCACCAATACGGTATGTTCCTTCATCAATTTTAACTTCAACACTGTGCGGATCAAATGCTTGTGTTCTTGGATTGTATAAAATAGCATCTAAAATTTTTGAATCATTAAAATTAAAGTATGCATAATATAAAAGTGCAGTAGCAAAATAAAGTTTTTTTTCTGAAAGAGTTTTAATGGTTCTGTTATTTAATGAATTTTCATTAAATAACACACTTGATTTGTCCTCAATATCAAGTAAACCTTTTTTATCATTTTGTGATTTTAAACTCTCAGTAATATTTGAAAAAATAATATCTTTTACTTCTTCGATATTTTCAATTGAATTAGTTTGACTTTTGATTTGATCATAAAATTCTTTAGCATAAGAAACAAAAATAGGATTTTTTAAAATCTCATCAATAAATTGTCATTTTATTTCACCAACTAAATTATCAGAAGTTGAGTGTACAAATTTATCTTCTGGAAATTCTGCTTCAAATGAACTTGCTTGTGAATGTGCATAGATTAGATTAGTATTTGATAAATTAGGGATTTGAGTTTGATTTTTTAAAGACCCAGGAACAAGAAAAACATTTTTATAAATTCTTTTATAAATAATATCTGAACCTGCTTCATCTTTAACATATTCACCATTTTCATCTTGTAATTTTAATTCTTCCTTTAAAACTTTATATCTTTTTAAATCAGAATTTAATTTTAAAGTATATCCATAAACAAATGAATCTTGTTTATTGTAATATAAATAATTTTTAAGATTATTAAAATCATCAATGTTACTAAATGAGTTAAAGATATTTTCATTATTATAATTGAAAATATCAATCATTTGGTAAGGTAGAATTAAATATGAATATGCTTGTCAATCCTTAGAAGAGTTTGCTGAGATTTCAAAAGCTTTTGTTAAATATTCATTTTGATCATCTCTAAATTTTTTATTAGGTAAACCATTTGGAATGATATATAAATTATCTTTATCATTATTTAAATAAAATTTTTCAGCATTTACTCTATTTCCTGATGCATGGTTTTTATATGCTGAATTTAAATAAAAAGCATAGTTATTTGGAACTGATGTGCTTTTTGAAGCCACAACAGTACCACCAATTGCAAGCGGACTAAATAAAACAAGTGGTAAAGTTATTGCAATCTTAGCATTTAATTTAAAAGCAATTAATGAGCTTATTATAGAAAAGATTGTGTATGCTAAGAAAAATACCAAGATTGAATATAAAGATATTAATCCTAACAAAGGAAGATTAATTGAACCAAAAATTATTAAATTAGAAATTAAAATAATCACAGTTCAATAAAATCCAAACATTAAATTAGTAACATTTTTTGCTATTAAAATGTTTTTTCTTGAAATAGGTTTAGATAACGTAAGTAGTTCTATACCTTCTTCTTCTAAATCTTTAAAAAGATTTAAACTTTTTAAAGATGCAAAAAGGATAGTAACTAAAAGTTCAATAAAAACATATACATAAACAATAAATGTTTTTTGTTGATTTGCTAAATTGATTTGTGATAAAGTTATTCCTGAAATAATTGAAATAATAAATCATAACAACGGGATAATAAATGTATTTGCTTTTTTTATAAGTATTTTATGTAAAAATAAAATGTAATTTTTTGTTGTTTTCATATTGTCCTTTAATTATATTACTGTTTAGTAATATTATAAAGCAAAAAGATTTTTTTGCAAAAAAAATAATCAAAAAATCACTTAACTAATGTTAAGTGATTTGTTTGTTAATCTATTTTTTTATCATCAAAATATTGTTTTCCGATAAAGTTTGAACTATTAATTGTTAAAATTCAGTTTATTGCTTTTCATATAGTACCATAATAATCGTGTACATTATGTTGATAACCTTCACCAAATGAAATATCTCTATTTTCTGCTAATGTTATTTTAGTATTATCTCTGTTATCAAGTTGTTGCATAAAACCAGAGACAGATTCTTTATGACCTAAATCATTAATTCTTCTACCACCAAGAACAGGAGCAAATCTTAAAACAGTTGGATCAGATGTAAATATGTTATCAAAAGTACTTCCACCTCTTACATATCCTAATTGAATACCAGAAACAGCTCATTTATGATCTTTTCTTTTATCATTAGGAGATCTTCTATATGTACCATTTGTATGTTTTACAAAGGCTTTTGATATTTGATCTGTTAAAAGTCAAACTCATCTGTCCCTTAGATTATATTCTGTTGTAGGATATCTATTTCTATCACCGGCATCAAAAGTATATGTTGCATCTGTGTCTGGAACTCTTGAATTTAAATAACTAAATAATGCACCAAATGTTTCAGCATCTCAACCATTATTAAAGGCAAGACGCGTAATTCAATCATGATAAATGTTATCAACATATGTTCCCCACTGACTTCAAACCGATTTACTTCCATCTTGATCAAATGAAAATAAATTAGAATTAAAAATTCATGCTTCTGCCGTTCTTTCACCAGTGTAATTTCTATTTAAGTAAATAATATTTTTAGTATTTGGTTCTGTACTTCCATCAACTGAATAGTATATATCATCATATGTTTTATTTGTTGTTCTGTCACTAACACCAAATTTAATTGAAGATAATTTATATTTATATCCTGCTCTTAGACCTGTAATTGGTAATCTATTTAAAACAAGAGTAGTAAATTCATCACCACCAGTTTCTGATATACTTTGTAAACTAGAAATAGGGTATCTAAATTCTAAGTTATGATATAGGATTTTATTTTTATTTGTTGCAATTTGACTACCTGTATTTGCACTACCTTTTATTTTAACAATAATTTCTTTATTTCTGTTAATATATAAGTTTTTAGATTTTAAACCAGAAATTGTAATATTATAGTTATATGCAGATTCAATTAAATCAGCACCTCTTAAAGTTGTATCTCCTGAATTTTCTTTATTTCAAACAACTTTAACATTTTCAGCAAAGAAATTGTTATTATTAACAAAGAAGTTTTGATTTCTAGAAAATTCAGTTTTTATTGTATTTGAATTATTTATAACTTGTTGATCAGTAAGATTATTTTGATCACTGTAAACTATTTTTTCAAAACGGTATTCACCTTCATAAATAAATTTAAGGTCATTTAAAGTAAATCTTAGAGTTGAATTATCAAATCTTTGAACATTTGATACTACTTTATTTCCATTATTATTAACAACTAAATATAAATATTTATTAGCAAGATTTCCACTTTGTTTATTAAATTTAATGTTTGTTAATACTGTTTCACTTTCTCATCTTTGCTTATCTGGTCAAAATTCTCTAATTTCATAGTAATTTTGAATTTTGTTTAATAAAGTATTAAGTTGTGAATAATTAGATGCTGAATTTCTTTCATTTTCAAATGATGTCCTTTGATTAGTATTGTATACATCATTTAAAGCAGTATTAATTTCTTGAATTTTAGCATTTCAAAGATTTTCTGCTTCTTGTTGAATATTTTGTAATTCAGTTTCTGTTGTTGCAGAATTAAGTCTTGTATTTAAATTGTTATACTCTGAAGCGCCATTTATTTTATTAACCGCAGATCTTGCTTCATTACGTTTTGTATCAAGAATCCTTCTTACTGTATCAATTTTGCTTCTTAATTCTCTTTCTGTATTGTTTTGTACAGAATTTGTATCAATGTTGTTGTATAAATTATTTGCATTAATTGTATCTTGTGAAAGTTTTCCGATTTCAGATAAAGCCTCAGTTAAAATTTTTCCAATTTCTTCATTAACTTTTTGTACTGTTTCTTGATATTGTGCTTCAGTATTTGTATCATTTGTTAATACTTGACGTGCTGTTTTAACTTGATTATTATTTTCAAGTCGATTAAGAGCATTTTGTGCTTTGGTTTTTTCAGCATTTAAATAATTACGTACTTCATTAACAGCATTTGTAATATTAGCAGGTGTTTGATTATCATCATTTATAATATTTGCTTTTTGAGTTTTAAAGTTTGTGTTATTAAGTCTATTTAAAAGTTCTTGCGCACCTTGACGAGCACGAACAACATCTTTATAGTTTCTTACACGTGCTAATATTTCTCTGACTTTTGCTTCATTTTGAGCAGCATTTAATTCAGACATAAATCCATTTTTCTTATTATTATCTGCAATGGATTGAATTTCTGTTCTTGTTTCATTGATAGCATTTAAAAATGGATCAACTTTTGCTTGTGTTCGAATTGCTAAATCATTATTTGTTGCACGATCTAATTCTGATTGAAGTTCATTTCTGTTCGATGCAGGAATGGTATTAATTTTTTGTTGCGCAAGGTCAATTTTGTTTTTAAGATCAATTGCTTTATTTTTAACTGCTTCATAGTCTGTTTGTGTTCTGGCAGCACTATATTCATTTTCTAATGCACTTCTTTGAGTTTGTTTTAAATTATTAATTGCGGCTTGTGCATCATCTTTTGCTTTTTGAAGTTTAATATCATTTAAAATATTATTTAAAGTATTAACATCAAATGCAGAATTGATTCTGTTGTTAAATTGTGCTTGTGAACTTTGTTGTAATTGACTTTGAGCAGTTTTTACTTCTGTAAGTTTTGAAGAAATTGCAGGTAATGAAGTAGTGATTGCATCTATTTCTGCAATTGTATCTGCTTTATCAGAATTTCTAATATTTTCAAAATGAGTTTTTTGTGCTGGATGAGAACCAAATTTATTATTTATTTCAGTTTGTAAAGCATTAGATTTAGTAACTGTTCTTTGTGCAAGCGCTTTAAGATCAAGTAGTTTATCACCATTGTTGTTATTTAATACATAGTTATTAACTAGTTCAGACCTTGCATTTACAGGCATTTTTTGAATTTCTGTATCTGCTTCATTTCTAATTACTTCTAATCTTTGAATTGCTTTATCTTTTTCTTGATTTACAACATTTTGTTCTGTTGCAGAATTTACAATATTTCTTGGTTGTGTTTGCTCACTTGAAGGAAGTTTTGCAATTTCAGCAAGTGCTTGTTCTTTTGCAATTCTTAAATCTTGTGCTTCTTGTGCTAATTTTGCATCAATTTCTCTTTCTAAATCAGCAATATTAGGATTATCAGCATCTAAACGAGAAGTCATTGATGTTTTAAAGTTGTTATCTTTTACACCATTTAATTTAGTTTTTAATCTTTGTACTTCTTTTTCAATTGCAATTTTCTTTTCAATTTCAATTAATTTAGAACGAGTGTTTGTTTGATTTGAATTTAACTCATTTTGCAATGCTGTTTTTTTAGTTGAATTACCAAGTTGATTTAATTTGTTTTGAACTTGATTTTTTCTATTGTTAAAAATTCTGTTTACATTTGAGTTAATTGTTTCAAATTTTGCTTCAGTAGGATTTGCGACTGCTTTATCAAATTCTTGTTTTTGAGTATTGTAATCATTATTTTCAGAAGCATAAGTTCCAGTTAACAGTCCTTGATCAACTTTAATCTTGTTTAGGTTATTTTGTGCTTCTGTTTGAATTCTTTGCATCTCTGTATTTAATGCATTAATCGCATTTTCCATTGCTTCCATTGTTTTAGGTGTAGTTTGATTTGCACGTAATACAGAGTTTGTTGAATTAAATTTATTTTTAAGTGAATTTAATTCTCTTTCTTTTGCATCTAATGTATTTTGAATTCTTTGTTTGATTGCATCAACACCTTCAAGAGTTGTTTGTGCATTAATTTGTGCTTTTTCTTGATCTTTTTGTGGATTTTTAAGTTTATCTGCTAATGCAATTGCTTCTTTTTTTGCTTCAGATAAGGCTGTTTCAAAACCAATTTGTTCTAAAACACGACGTCTAATATCATAAGCAGTTGCAACAGATTGAGCATTTTGTAATTCACGCTCAAATTCAGATTTTTTAGTTTGATCGCTTAATTTATTAATTTCTGCTGTTGTGTGTTCTTTCGCTTTGTTTACAACTTGAGTATTTAAATCCTTTAATGCTTTAACAGTATTTTTACCAGAAGTACTAAATTGACCTTGATCTTTAATAAGTTGGTTAATTTCATTATTAACTTGACGTTCATTTTGATTAAATACATTATTTGAATCGTTAATTAATTTATTCAGTTCATCTTCTGTTTGAGCACTTGTTAAATCTCTGTCTGCTTTAACTTTTGCAATATCACCTTCAAGTTTTGCTACTGCTTGTGTTGCTTCTGCCTTTTTAGTATCAAGAATTGTTTGTGCTTGCTGTTTTACACTAGCAACATCATTAGTTGTAGTTTTTGCATTTAAGTCATTTGTTAATTCTTGTTTTTTAGGATTTGTATTTGAAAGTTTATTAATAACTACTAAAGCATCTTGTTTTGAAATTTCAAGATCAATTTCTTGTTTTAGAGCATCTAAAGTTGCTTTGTCTGGTGCATTGTTAATTCTGCTTTCAATATCAGCACGTTTTTGAGTATTTGTAACTTGATTCAATTTAGTTTTTGCTTCATTTTGCATTTCTCTAAATCTTGTGTTTGCTTGTGCTGTAAGATCTTCATATGCTTGTTGTGTGTTAGTTTGAGTTGCTGTAGTTAAATCTTGTGCTTTTTCCCCACCAAGTTTATTTACTGCTTGTGTTGCTTGTTGTTTGAAATTATTTAATTCTTGTTGAACTTTTTGTTTAACTGTTTCAATTTGCGCTTGTGTTTGAGCGTTATCAAGTTCTTGTTGTAAGTTTATTCTTGGTTGTTTATTTGCTGTTAATTTATTTACTTCTGTTTGAGCAGTTGTTTTATCTTGTTTAATAAGAATAATTGCTTCTTGTTTTTTAGTTTCTACTTCTGCTGGATTATTAGTTTGGTTAATAGCGTTTAAAAGTTCTTGACGTTTTGTTGCATTATTAGTTAACTTATTAATTTCAATCGTCAATTAAAAAGTCACGATGCAAGTTTCGAGCTTGCTCGTGACTTTTTGTCCCATCTGATAAAATATAGTAATAGTAAAAAGTGAAAGGACAAGTGAATTATATATGATAAATTTAAATCATAAAAATAAACAAATTAATAACATTATTTGTGTTGAAATTAATGGACATTTTAGAAGAGAAAAAACTTCTTATAAAAAGAAAAATTTTCATTTTAAAATTAGTAAATTAACAAAAGAAGACATCAAAATTACTAATAAATATTGAGAATTAAATACTACAAAAAAATCAAATCATACATCCCTAACAGAGGTAGTAACAGTCTTTGAAAATCTTGATAAAATTAAGAAAATTACTG
>NZ_JHWE01000019.1 GCF_000622205.1 Mycoplasma leonicaptivi ATCC 49890 | reverse complement strand
GTTATATTTTATTTTCTTTCTTAACATTATTTATTTTTAGATATCTTTCATACAAAATCAAAGAATTTTACAAAAACAATGGAGTTGTTCAAAAAATAACTGATGATAGTATGGTTGATGTTTTTAGAAATATGAAATACATAGTTGAAGAAAACAATTTTACAAAAACAAATATTCAAAAATTTAAATCAGAGAATGAATTATCGAATATTTCTTGAAGTATTTATAATGATTACTATAAATACATAAAAAGTAACAAGTAAATTTTATATTTAAAAACTTTTAACACTGTATTATAGTGCTAAAAGTTTTTTTACCTTTGTCAACTGGGAAACATGGGAAAATAACAAATTTATCATATGAATATTGATCTAAAAATTCTTGGAACGCTTCTATTTGTACTTTATAAATGGAACAACAATCAACGCTTGTTTTACCTTTATTAATGACAACCTTATTAGCATAATCGGGTTTGCTTTCTTTTGAATTAGCGACAACTAAGAAAAAATAATCTGGATTAATATTTTGCTCATAAATAATTACTGGATGATTTTCTAAAAATTCTTCATCTATATTTATTAAAAAGGGTAAGTTTATAAAATTAACTATTCTGTTAACTACACTATGTTTTCCAAATTCAAACTTTTCTTTAATTTTTACCATTATTGCCTCTTAATTAAAATTATACAACAAAAAACACCCTTATTTAGGGTGTTTTAATTACTTATTTGAAGTGTTTTCTGTTGTTGAATTTTTTGATGTCAAATCTTGTCTTGTGTGAATTGAATTAAAATCATGTTCTGCATATGTTGCACTTAAACCATTAGGGAATAAGTAAGTTTTTGCATTAGGATATAATTTATTTAGTTCTTGTTTAAATGAAGATTTTTGGTCTTTTCCACCACCATAGAAAATATCATACTGTGGAATATTATAAGTTCCAAATAAACCTTTTAAATCCAATCCATTAGATCTAACTGAAAGACCTGATGATAAAGATTGTGAATTGTATGCGGTAGAAATTAATGATACTAATTTTTGATCTTTTGTTCTAACTGATGAACCAGAAGCACCACCACCAGGTGAATATCCTGCATAAAGATAAGCTAAACCTGATTGGTAGTATTTTTTACCATCATCGTTTGAAGTATAAAGTTCTCCAACAATTGGAGCATTTAAAAATCTATCATAAACACCATTTTTATCTTTAAATGTTCTTAAGATTACTGAATTTGATAATCTACCACCTCTTTCAGCGACTTTAATGTTTTTAGGATCAGTTGGAACTCCTTTTCCATAATGTGTGTAATCAGCATTAGTTCAAAGTGAAAAACTGTATTTTTTACCATCGTAATCTGGTTTATCGACATATTTATCTAATCAAAAATCATCAAAATATTTACTATTTGATGCTGGATAAGATACAGAATAAAGTTGGTCATATCAATCATAATCCTTGCCTTTTGCATCAAGTTGTGCTTTTGTGATTGGAATATCAATTTTGTCATGTTGACTTAAATAGTCAAAATTAGCAATTTTAAGTTTTTTGTCATCTGGTAAATTGAAATAATCATTTGTTACTAATTTAGCATAATCTTCAGCACTCATGTTTTTTCTTTGTTCTGCTGTAAGTTTTTCAAAATCTACTTCATAAACTGCAAAATCTACAAATTCTTTTTTATCTTCAGTAGTATTTAAAGATAATTGTGAAGGATCTCATGTGAAAAAGTCTCTACCATCAATAACTCTTTTAATTGCTTTTGCTGGGAATGAAAAATTCTCCATTTTAGTTTCAAAAGTAGTTGTTCTTAATTTACTTCATAATGATGGGTAATCTTTTGATAATCTTCTTAATGAAAAATTTCCATCAACTTTATCATTAAAACCATCAATAACATGGTAGTTTGTAGCAAAATATCATTTTGTAGGATAAGATTTATTATCTTGTATTTGATAATCTACAATAAAACTTGTTCCAGAATTTCCTTTATTGCTTCTAGCAGAATTTGCTAATTCAGTGAAATTTTCTGCTTTTTCAATTTGAGCAATCATTTTGTTTTTAATATCTACTGGAATATCTTCTGAAGTATAATTTGCTTCAACATGTTTTTTAAGTTTTTCTCTTTGATCTTTAATATATTCAGTATAAATTTCTGATGCTTTATGGTCTTTTATTGAATCAGAATCACCTTCTTGTTCTGATTTAATAATATCATAAACTTCTAATCTATATTTTTCTACTACACCATGTGAATGGTCTTCAGAGAATTTTTTAATATATTCTTGTTTTTTAGCTTCATTTTTTATTTTACCTGCTAAAAGTTTTAAATCTTCAGTATTTTTAAGTAACTTAGCAATTTTAATTTGAAGATTTTCAACTGATGTATAAATTCAAGCAGAAAAATTAGTTTGGAATGTTTGTAATGCTATATCAGAGTAAGTTTGATTAGTTAAAGTTCTTGCTAAACCTATATTTTTATACTGATCTTTTTTATAATAATCAACTCATGAATTTAAAGTTTGTGTTGCTTTATTAATGATATTTAGTTTTTGTGTATTAGAACCATCTGTTGGAATAGTTCAACCTAAAGCATTCATAGTATCATAATCTGGTAAATTTAACTCTTTTGCTTTTTTGTTAAAATCTTCTTTAAATTGAGCAGTTACAGTACTTGGTCTGCTGTATTGTTGTCCTTCTAAACTTCTTCTTAATTTTTCAAAATCTTGGTTATATCTATCAACTGCACTTAATTTAAAATACTGTGCTTCTTCTGATAAAGAAGGTCTTGAGTTAGGATTCTCTAAAGTATTATTTTCTTTAATTTTAAAATCACCAATTTGGAATTGTCCTTCAAGTTCTTCTCTTTCAGTAGTGTCTTTTTGATCTCATTTATAAGCAACATAAACATTAATTTTTGCTTTATTTTGAGGATCGACATTGTAACTTACAACTGTAAAACCAATTTTAGGATCTTTTGGTGTAATTTGTACTCATGAATCCCAGTTTTCAACAATGTCTTGTGAATTTTGAGATTTTAAATCAGGAATAAAACCTATTGATTTTAATTCAAATAGTTGATCAAAACTTTTTCCTTGTGTTTTTTGTTTGATTTCATCATAAGAATAAAAATCTACCTGAGGTGTTTGATTTGTTCCTGTTCCTCCAGTTTGATTATTACCTGATCCATCAGTAGGGTTTGTAGGATCGGTTGTGTTGTCTTCATTATCTCTCTCAGATGGATTTTTTTGACCATCTTTTGGTTTTTCACAACTCATTGCTACCATTGGAATTGATAAAATTGATGTAAAAGACGCTAATAATAAAATTATTTTATTATGTTTTTTCATTATTGTTTTCTCCTTTTGAGCTAGTGTTGTCATTTTCATTATGAATTTTACCATTTTTTGTTTATTTTAACTTGTGTTTTTTAAAGTTAAATATTTAACAATATTTAAACAAAAATATCTTAAATTAAGACTTAAAAGTATTATTGATATAAAATATAAATTGAGAATTTTTACTACAAGTTTCAACAAAAACTTAAATTAAGTATTTATAAATAAATAAAAACACAGATAATGTTATCTGTGTTTTGAGATAAGTTTTTTAAACTTATTAATTATTTATTTTCTTTTTCTTTTTTATCATAACCTTTTATCATACAGTGTACTTTATAGTTTTTGAAAGCAATAACTTTTAAAACAAATGGATTGATGTATCTTTCTGTTAAACCTTGAACTATTAAATAGAAAAATGGTGCAGCAAATCCACCTAAAACCATTGCTATTGTTCCTGTAGAAATTGATTGTCTTGTAGTAGAAATAAGATCATTTGAATCCATTACACTTCTAATTCCACTATAATTTTTTAATGCATAACCAACTAATTGTGAGTTTCCGCTTTCTGAAAAAGCAAAGAAAATTGCTGGTCATTGTTGTGCTAAACCTCTAGCTGGATTAATAGCTGCTGTTCCACCTAAAATTCCCATTCAAACACTTAAAGCAATAATAAACATAATTAATAAATCACGATATTTATTATTTAAGTTTGGTGAGAAAATAGGGAATAATAATATTGAAGTCATAACCATTTCAATAAAGAAAATTCATGTTGAACCTTTACCAATTAATGTATCAACACTATCTTGACTATTTCTAAACACTTCAAATACTTTTACAGCAGATGAGATTGAATTAATTGGATTGTTTGCTAAATATTGGTCACCTGTTGTACTGTGTCCAACTGCATAAATTATTAAACCCGCAGTAATAGAACCTAAAAATTGAATAGTAATTTTGTATGTTGTATATCAACCATCATGTCTACCACTTAAATATCTATATAAACTTACCGATGGATTTAAATCACAACTCCATCTAAGGAATAAGAATAAACAGATTGCAACAGCAACAAAACCTGCATAAAATCCAACAATAATTGGATGAATTAAATATTCTTCCAACATAATAAATTTGCTTTCTTTAACTACTACAATTGTACTTAAACCAGCAAGTAAAAGTGAAATTAAAATTGTCCCTACATATTCAGAAACACCATGAATAATTCAAGTTAATAAATCTTTTGGTTTTTCTGCTTCACTACGTTTTGATTTTGATAATTTAAAAAAACTAAAAATAGCACTTGTTTCTTCTTTTAATTTATTAATAAAACCTTTTTTTTCTTTCATATTTTATCCGTTTTTAATTGTTCCATTTTCTAAAATTGTTAATGCATTATCAAAAATACCTTTTGATGCTGCATCTGCATTATCTAATGTTACTTTAGCGATTTGTGTAAGAGCTAAATCTGTTAAAAATGCTTGGTGTGATGTAACTAAAACATTTGACATTTCAATTAATTCTTTTCATTGTGGATCAAGTTCTTTTAAGTCAGTAACTCTATTTGAAACATCTTCATAGAATCTTCCTTCTTCACGTTCTAAAACATCAGTTGCTAATCCTCTAATTTTTCCTGATTTAAGACCATTTATAACTGCTTGAAGTTCTAAAATTTCACCACGTGCAGTATTTACAATAATAACACCATCTTTCATTTTGTTTACTGCTGCTTCATCGATTAAATATTTGGTAGAAGCAAATAATGGACAGTGTATAGAAATAAAATCAGAAGTTTCAAGTAATTTTGTTAATGAAACAAATTCAATTCCAAGTGTTTCTGCAAGTTGAGGGAAGTTTTCTTGTGCAAATGCATCAAATACTAAAACCTTTGCTCCTGTTGCTTTTGCAATTTTTATAAATGTTTGACCAATTTTACCTGAACCAATTACACCAACTACTGAATTACCAATACATTTTCCATCAAGTCCATTTAATGAGAAATTATATTGTTCTACTCTTTTATTCGCAACGATTAGATTTCTGTTTAATGCTGATAAACCAGCAAAAGCGAATTCACCAATACTTTCGGCAGAATAGTTAAAAATTCTAAATACTTTTATTCCAAGTTGATTTGCTGCTGCAATATCAACTTTATTGTAACCCATAGATCTTTGGAATCAGTATTTAATTCCTAACTTTGCTAAAACACTTAAAATAACCTTATCACCATAAGTATTTACAAAACCACAAACTGCATCATATCCTTTTGCAAGTGAAGCAGTATGTAAGTTTAAATTTTCTTTGAAAAATGTAATTTCATGTCTTCCTTCATTGTATTTTTCAAAACTTTTTATATCATAATCTTTGGCATCAAAAAATGCTATTTTCATATCTTTTTCTCCTAATTTTTTTATACTAAAATAACAAAATATATTTGTTATTTTCTTGGATAAATTCTTTCATATTATAATATATTTATTTTTTTTATTAAATATGATATATATTAATTAAATTATAAAAAAACAAGAAAAATGCTAATTTTTACTTGTTTTTTATATCTTTTTGAATTTTATAAATTTATAAAATTATTTTTTAAAAATAATAATTATATTTCTCTTGAACTTGAAGTTGTTTCTTGTTTAATTTTTTGAAGGATTTCGTTGTAACCAGAGAAGGTTTTTCCACTTAAATCTCTTAAATCTTTTTTAGCATTGTAAAAATAATCAACTACTTGTTGATAATAATCACCATTTATTATTGCTTTATCTATTGATCATAATAAATATGAAATATCGTTTTTAAGAGCATTTTTGTTTCCGAAAACTAATGTATTATAATCGAATACTTTTTGGTTGTTAACCTGAGTACCAGTTTCTCTCATTAGTTCTTTTAAAACTAAATTTCTTAATGTTTGAAGATTTTGTAACACTTTTTTATCTTCAGCACTTAAAGTAAAGGTTCTATTTGTGAATGGAATAGAATCTTTTACATATCTTTTATTTTCACTATTTCTTGCACCAAGAGTTACTGTTCTTACTTCTTTTTCACCATCTTGTAATGGATTGTCATCGTTTATTAATGTAGAAGCGTGTGGTAATTTACTGAAGTATTTGACATAATCAGCTTCACTTCTTAGTTTAGGTTTATATGGTAAAAGTTTTTCTCTTACGTCTGCTACAAGAGCACTGTAATCTTTTCTACTAAATACACCTGCTCTTGCTCTTTCATTAAATCCGTATTCATTATCAGGTTCAACTTCATTTAATCAAGCAAGTGAATTCCCTCTTAAACCTTCATTTAATGATTTAACTTTTTCAAAATACTCATGATTTATTGTTGTAAAAATTGCATCTAGCTTTGGAAAATCATTTGTTTCTGTTTCACTCTTTAATTTTGTATTAATTTCTTTTCATTTTTCTTCTCTTGAACTTTTTGATACACCAAACGCTTCATTTAAAATTTCTTGTAATCTTGTTTTAAATGCACTTAATTTAGTTTGATCTTCTTTAGATAATAAACCTTCTACTTGTGTTTTAAATTCTTGTAGTTTTTCAGTTGTTTTATCTAATGCATCATATTCAGAAGTTTTGGTTGTTTTTTGATCTTCTGGTAATAATGCGATATACTCTTGAACTTTTCATCTTAAATCAAAGTTTGTCTCATATTGTTGTTCTTCTTTTTGAGTTTTTTCTTCTAAAAGATCTTTTTTAATTGCTTTTTCAATTTCTAATAATGATTGATATTCAGTAGCATCTGTAATTCTTTGAGCATAATCTTTTTTATTTGTTAATTTTTCTAACTCAGTATTCAACTGAGTTTTTTTGCCAGTTATTTTTGAAGTGTTTTCTTGATTTACATCTTCAACAACTTTATTCTTGGTTGTTTCTAAATCAGTTTCTGTTTTTGCATCATTAAATTCTTTTGTATATGCTGCTTTTTTATCTTGATTTTCAAGTTGATTTAAATTAGATTCTTCCATATAAGTTTGTCTTAATTCATCTAATTTAATTTTAATTTCTTTTTTAACTCTTTCAATTTCTTCTAAAGTATATGCAGTATCAACTTTTGATTCTAGAACTAATTTTGTACCTTCATCTTTAAATGCAGCAACAACAGTTTTTAACTCTTCTCTTTGTGCTTTGTATTTTTCTGAGATTGGTGTAGTGTCTTGTGAACCTTGACCAGATGGTTCAGGTGTTTTGTTTGGTTCTTCTGGTGTGCTTGGTTGCACGTCATTTGAACCTGGTTGTTTTTGTTTATCACCAGAAACATCAACAGATGAACCATTTTTAGAATCATCAGTTTTTTCAGTTTCACATGAAGCAGCAATTCCAAATGAAGTTGCTGCTAATAAACTAGATAATCCTAAAAAATATTTTTTATATTTTTTCATATTTCCTTTCTTTTTAATATATATTTTTTTGTCAATTATCAACTTCTGTTTGAGTTCCTAAAACATAATGATCATTATTTACTTTAACTCATTCTGGTTGATTTTGTTCTGAATAATTATGCATATCAATGTTATATACATAACCTATTAAACTACCTTTTTTACCTTTAATTGAAGGTACAGCATCTAATAAACTTTTTGTGTAAGGATGAAGTGGATTTTTCATAATTTCTTCTGTTTTTCCAACTTCAAGTAATCTTCCTTTATTCATAACTGCAATACGATCTGAAATATATTCAACCATACGTAAATCATGTGCGATAAATAAAATTGTTAAATTATATTTATCTTTTAATTCATTGAATATATTTACAACTTGTGCTTGAATCGAAACATCCAGTGCTGAAATTGGTTCATCCGCAACTAAGAGTTGTGGTCTGAGCACAACAGCACGTGAAATACCAATCCTTTGTTGTTGACCACCTGAAAATTCTAAAGGATATCTTCTTAAAACAGATTCATCTAAACCTACTGAAAGAAGCATTTCTTTAATTAGTGCTCTTTTGGCTTGTTTTTCAGTATATTTAGCAATTTCTTGTCTGAGTTTTTTTTGTTCTCTTAACCATCTATCAGCTTGTAATATACCAGCTTGATAAAGCATTTCTTGAACTATTTGATAAAGTAAGTTGTATACATTGTCAGTATTTTGATTGATTGCTTGCGTTAAATTTTGTTCAAATTTACCAAAAAACTGTGGATGTTGTTTTTTATTTAAATATGAATAAATCTCTTTTTTAACTTCATTATCGAAATTGTAAATATAAATTTCTTTGGAATTTTTTGTGTTAGTTAATCCTTCACCAACAACAGTTTCAACATTAGCATGTGGATTTAAAGAGTTGGCTGGATCTTGGAAAATCATTTGAACTTTATTTACTAAAAAGTTTTCAATTTCTTTATATTCTTTTAGTGCTTGACCAAATTTTAGACCACGTTTGTTTTTCTTAGGTAAAGTTTTATCCAAAAGTTTAATTTCACCAAAACTATATGGAACAAGTCCAACTAGTGTTTTACCAATAGTGCTTTTACCTGAACCAGATTCACCAACTAATCCTAAAACCTCACCATTATAAATATTTAAATTCAAATCACTTACTGCTAAAAACTGTTTTGAACCAGAACCATATGTAATATCCACATTTCTTATTTTGACTAAGATATCTTCATTGTGTTTTGGTTGTAACATATCCTCAACACCTTTAGTTTGATATCTGATGTATTCTTTAGGTTTTAATAAAAATCTTTTTTTTGTATAACTAATTTGAGACATATTAAGGTTTTTTATTTAAAAATTCCTTTCATAATTCTTGAATAAGAAGTGGTGGTGTGTATGGTTGTGCTTTTTCATCAAGTAGCGCAGACTTAACACGATGTGTTTGTGATTTTCAATAAAAATCTGGTTCAATTTCAAAATCACGTCCTAAGGCGTAATCGTTTCTAACAGCAAATGCATCACCGACAATATTATTTAAATTCGATGGAACACTTCCTCTAATAGTTGCTAAACGAGAACCATTGTTAACATCGGGCATACTTAAAATTAAACCTCATGTATAAGGATGCTGTGGATAGTTTAAAATCTCTTCTGCTGTTCCTTCTTCAATAATTTGTCCTGCATACATAATTGAAATATAATCAGATATAGAAGCAACAACTCCTAAATCATGTGTTATGAATACAATAGATAATTTAAGTTTTTCTTGCAAGTTTTTAATTACATCTAGAACAAGTGCTTGAACTGTTGGATCTAATGCAGTTGTTGGTTCATCCATTACTAAAATTTTAGGTTCTAAAGCAACAATTGCTGCAATAACAACACGTTGAATCATACCACCAGACATTTCATGAGGGTATAACTTCATAACTGCTTCTGGATCATTAATTTTTGTTAATTTTAAAAACTCAATTGCTCTATCATATGCTTCTTTTTTATTTTTAACAATTTTATTTAAAAGCATACCTTCCATAATTTGCGCTCCAACTTTCATTGTTGGATTTAAAGTAGACATTGGGTTTTGAAAAACTGCTGAAACAACTCTTCCGCGATAGTGTGATTTTTCTCAATCTTTAAAAGTAAATTTTTCTACATTGTTATTATATAGTTTAATCTCACCAGAATCAATTACGGCTTTATCACCGGTTAAACCATATAATAGTGATGTAATAACTGATTTTCCTGAACCTGATTCACCGATAATAGCATGAACTTTTCCTTCATAAATTTCAATTGATGGACCACGTAAAACTTTATTTTTTTCCCCAGGTCTTGCCGGATTAGTAAATGATAAATTTATGTCTTTAATCTGTGCAGCTATTTTTAATTTTGTACCATCTTCAAAAGTTTTATATTCCACATTTTTATAAAATTCATCTCAATCAAAAGTGTTTTTGTTTTGATTTTTTCAAAAACATATTTTTTTACAAAAAGATTTAAAGAAGCATTTTTTATTTGATTTATTTTCTATGTTTTGATTTTCCATACTTCTCCTTATCTTTGTCTTCTAAGTGCATCTTGGACATTAGCACCAATTAATTGCACACTTGTTGTAATTAAAATTAAAATACTTGATGGAATAAATACATATCTTAGGTATCCCGGGAAGACTTTTTGACCATCAGAAATTAAGTTTCCTAATGTTGGAACATCGTCAATTGCTAATCCGATGAACGCTAATGAAGTCTCAGATAAAACTACACCAGGGATTGTAAAAACTAATTGAGTAATTAAAATAGGTAAAATTACTGGTACATAATTTAGTAGAATTTTGTATGTAGGGGTTCCTAAAACTTTTGATGCAGAAACTCATTCAAAATGTTTTGCTCTTTTTACTTGTGCTCTAATTTGATTAGCCATTCCTGTTCATGAGGTTAATGATAAAGAAAACGCTATAACTCAAAAACTTGGACTTACAACTATTGTCATTAATATCAAAATCAAAATAGTTGGTACAACAGATAAAATCTTAATAACAAAAGTCATTACACGATCAAATCTATCAAATTGACCCATCATTATCCCGATAGATAAACCAATTAAAACTTCAATAAATGTTACAACTATTGCAAGTGAAAGCGAATATCTTAATCCATGTCATAACCTAGCTCATAAATCACGACCTAAGTCATCGGTTCCAAAAATGTGATAAACACCATGTGAATCATATGAATGAACTGGTAAAGAACGATTATTAACATCTGTAACTATTGGACTTAATGTAGTAAAAGGAATAATAAGTGCTAAAACAATTAAAACAATAAGTAAAACAAAACCAAAGACACCAGCAAAGTTTTTTGAATATCTATAAATAAATTCTTTAAATGGTTTTGCTTCAGTATTCATATGTCTATCTGCTTGATAATCAAATGTTTTTCCTATAATTTTTCATGCTTGATATTGAAATGGAGCGATTAAAGGATTTGGTGCAGTTGCTAAATTTTGTGTATTTGTTTGACCTAATTCATTTCTTGATTTTAACTTAGTAATATAATTTTTAAATTTTGAATTAATTTTTGACATTATGCTCCCTTTCTTCTAACTCTTGGATCGATTACTTCATATAAAATATCACGGGTTGCATATGAAATAATTGTTAATAAAGCAAACATAATAATTAAGAATAAAATTACATTGTAATCTTTTGATTGAATTGCTTGAAGCAATGTAGCACCTGAACCACTAATTAAAAAGATTTGTTCAATAAAAATACTTCCAATAAATGAACCGAAAATAACAGCTGGGAAAAATGTTGCAATAGGGAATAACGAAGGCTTAAGAGCATGTTTTCAAACAAAACGATTTTTTGATAAACCTTTTAAATAAGCAAATTTTGCATGAACTGAATTTATCTCACGATTCAATTCAGTTCTGATGTATTTAATATAAACAATAATACTTCCTAAGGATAATGCTAAACCTGGAAGCACATATGTAAGGATATTATTGTGATCAAAAATATAAGGCAATCCAACAATTCTACCAATAAAAACTAAAATAAGTGCAAAAATAATCGAAGGAACTGATGAAAAGATACTTACAATAACAGTAGAGATATTATCAACTAAACCTCCTGGATTTTTACCAACTCATATACCAATAGAAATACCAAAAATAACAGTAATTGAAACAGAGAATATTCCTACTAAAAATGATTTTGAAAATCTTGTTCAAATAAAATCATTAATTTCAACTTCAGGGAACAGTGATAAAGAAATACCAAAATCACCTACAAATAAACCACGTAAATAATTTAGATATCTTTGAAAAATAGGTAAATTTAAACCATATTTGGCTTCAATAATTTTTCTTGCTGCTTCATCAGAAATTGAACCTGTTAAACCATTTGATCCTGGTACTGAATTAATTAAAAAGAAAGTTATTGTAATAACAATTAAACCGATTATAAAAAACTCTAAAATAATTTTTGTAAATCTTCAAAGCGTTTTTAATAATGGTGAATCAATTGCAAAAAGTTTTTCAAGTAATTGTAATTCTTGGTTTCTTTTGTTTACAAAAAATATTTTGTTGTAATCTACATAAACATTTTTGTTATCTCTTTTTTCTTTTAAAAACTTGTTCATTAACCTTCCTTCCTTCTTGGTAAACCTGGTTTAGGTGGTCTTAGATAATCATAAGCATATTGTAATGCAAATTTATAAAGTGAACTTACTCCACCTACTCTTGTTATTTCTCAGTTTGTATCAACTTCCATTAACGGAACAATAAACGCTCCATCTCTAATAATTTTTTCCATTTCACCTATAAAAATATATACCAATTCTTGTGTTCAACCTTGTCTAACTTCTTCAGAAGAGAAATTAGAAGAGAAAAATGCACTAATTCTGTCACTATAATCACTTAAACTTTCTTCTGGTTTTTGGTAAGATAACTCAATAAATTTAACTCAAAAATCAGTATTTTTATTTTTTTCTTGAGGTATTGTTGTTTGTATTTTAAGTCTTTGTTTTGTATCTTTTGTTAGATTTGCTATTTGTTCAACTCCATATTTTGTTAATACAAATAAATTTGTTAATTTTTTAAGTCTTGAAACTTTAACATTTTGTTTTGTATCACTTACTAATAAGTATTCTAATGCATATTTTATAAAATCATGTGAATAGATTTGTTTATCTACTAAATTAGTTTCATGGAGTTTATTATATAAATCAGATATTACACTATTTGTAAATTGTGTAATATTGTAAATATTTTCTGAATTAATAAGATCACTAAATTGTGAACCATATAATTCTTGTGCTTTATCATAAATTACTTGAATATATGAATTTAAAAGTTGTTTTAAAAAGTTAATATCACCATTATATGAATTTTTTTCTAAAACTAAATTTGTTACATAATCAGCATATGTGTATGATCCAACTGGATTAATTTTAAAAGCAATATTTTTTTGCAATAATTCATCAATTTCATCAACTTTGAAAAATGTTGCAATATAATCTTCAGCACCATTTCCACCAAGACGATCATAATTTTGATAAATTATGTCGTATTTTCCTTGTTCAATAAATGTAGCAAAAGTGTTTTCAGGTAGGCTTTTAATATCAATTTCAATATATTCACCAAAAACTTTTCTTAATTGTTCTTTTAAGAAAATACCAGCTTTTTTCTGTTCATCTGTTGAATTGTTAATAAATCTTAAAGTAACTTTTGAAAGATTTGGATGTTTTGTTTTAAATCTATTTAAATAGAAATTAGCAGTTTCGCTATCAAATAATAAATCACCACGAACAGTTTTTTCAAAAGTAAATGATTTTGCTAAGTGAACAACATAATCATAGTTTTGCAATGGATATTCTTTATTATTCTTAGTTTGTGAACTTAAATCACTGAAATATGTTTCAATGTTTTTACCATCAAATGTTTTATATTGTCCATATGATGTAAAAGTATTTACAGGAAATGAAAAATCTCATCCAACAAATTTAATTGCATCTTCACGATTAATTGCATAATAGATTGCATTTCTTAAATCTTGGTCTTGTAAGTAACTGTCTCAGTTTGTTTGATTATCTAAATTAAAACCAAAGGCGATTGTTCCATAACCCGAATTTTTCTTTAAATATTCTTTATATTCTGGACTTGATCAGTATTGATTAATTTTATTTGCTGGAATAAATGTTTGAGAGATATATTGATCTTCAAAAAATGTTGCATTAGTATTTTTATCAGTACTAAAAATAATTTTAATTTTGTTTGATATAGTATTATTAGCATCAAAATAATCATTATTTTTTCTTAATATAATTTGACCTTGTGGACCTAAATTAATTTCTGATGGATCAATTGTAAATGGACCAGAAGTTAAAAACTTATCTGGTTGTGATCCAAATTTATCAATTCCACCAATTTCTGTTTCAATATATTTTCTGTTAACTGGATATAAGTTTGTTAAAATGTGGCTAACTAAGAAAACTAATGATGGGGTTTTATTTTGGTCAAAAATCATTGTAAATGCATTTTCCGAATTTGCAATTTGGTTATATTTTGTCTTAATTGAAGAATTATCACCAGAAAGTTTTAATTCATATTCTTGGTAAGGATTGACAAATGGATTTTTAACTAATTCAACAACTTTATTTGTTTGAGTTTTTTCGTCTTTAATTGTTAAAGAAACAACTTCTTTTGAAAAATCGATATTTTTTTCAACTGATTTTTTGACTAAATCTAAAACTTCTTCATTAGTATAATCTAAATAAAGTTGTCCTGTATAAAAACCAAAATCCAGTGCGGCATTTTTGATTGCTTCTACTTCTTTTAGATCTCTTTTATCTTCAAATTGTGATTGTCATACAAGTTGTTTTGGATCTTGAACTCATTTACCTTCTACTTCTATATATTTTCTTTTTCCTCAAGGATTTAAATATGATTTATTGAATTTTTGTGCATATTCTTTTTGTGCAGCAATAAATCTATCTGTTCCTCTAATACCAAATTTTTGAATTTGTTCTAATCTTTGTGAACCAGTACTTAAATCTAAAATATATTCAAGGTAATCACGTAAATCAGTTGCACTAATATAATCGCCATTACTTCAAGTATTTAATTTTTTATTAACTCTTCCAGTAAATGCAATATAGTTACTTGAGTTTTTTGGATTTCTAAATGCATAAATAGATGCTGTTTTAGTTACATCATTTGAAGAGGTATTAGCGGCCAAACCACCAACTAATTCAAAATTTGTTAATTGGTAATATGATCCAGTTACCCTACCATAACCATCTTTTTCTGATAATAATGATTTATTTTTAAATAAATCATTAAAGTTTGATGATGGTTCATTTTTATCATCAACAACATTTGCTGTATCAACAATAACCATATTATATTCATTTGTTTTAATTAAACTTTTTAAACCACCAGATGGACCATCTTTAATAAAAGGATCAACTAAAGAAGGTAAAATTTTATCCATTGATTTATATCTTATGTAGTTAAGATTATTAATTGGTTCAGTAGCAAGACCTAAATCATAATCAATTTTAGATGTAGTTTGCGATCTTTCTTGTTCTTGTGCTTTACTTTGACAAGCAGCTGCTAATGTTGTAACAGGTAGCAAAAATGACGAACCTATTAAATATTTTTTTATTTTTTTCACTCTTTTCTCCTATCCTGTAATGTTAAATTGATAATCTATTGATATTAAAACTTTATTAGTTTTTTGGTTTGTTTTAGGATCTGTTTCTGCAATAAGTTTAACTGGTGATTGAGTGCTTGTTTTACCATTTTCAGATAAAAAGTTTAGATCACCTAGATTAAAGTTTTCTACAAAATTATAATCTTGATCAACAAAATCCACATAATATGCATGTTTTGGTGATAATAATGTGTCTCTGTATTTAGCCATTACACCAAAATCACTAACTCATGAAGTATAACCAAAATCTTCTACTGTTTTTTTAGAACTTGCATCACCTTGTGTTTCAAAATAAAAGACATTGTTTGTACCTTTAATATTTACTTCTAAATATTTAGCTTCTTTTGTATCTTTATCAATAAATCTTATATATTTAATTCTGTTTGCAACATCATTTTTTGTATAACCATAAAGTGCCATTGCATCTTTATCTTTATTTCTAAATAAACCAGAAACATTTCTTGAACCAACACCATAATTTAATAACTGTGATATAAAGAATGCTTTTGGTCTTGAAGTTATTGCATTTCCTTCAAAATCTTTTAATCTAATACTTGTATCTTGATATGCACTTCCATCATCATTATATAATTGCATACCTATTTTTTCTTTTTGGAATCTATCTTTAAAATATCCATTATTTTTAGAGATTAAATTACCAAAATATGATGATTCTCTAATCTCATTTCTTGAAAATAGATTTCTTTGTGAAGCAATATAACTTCCATAAATTTGTCTTCTAAATGGCGCGATAGTATTTTGTCTATTTCTTGTGGCATCAATTCTAGCTTTATTGTAATTACTTAAAGCTTGATTTAAACTGCTTATAAGTGTTTCTTTTTCTCTTTTTTCTTTATCGTTTTTAGTTTGTTTTGCTTCATTATCTTTAATTAATTTTTCAGTTTGAGCAATTTTTTGGTCATAATTTTTAATTAAAGCTTTTTCAGCAAAGAAAAAGTTTTTAACTCTTTCAATATATTTATCATATTTTGAAATTCTTATTGCATTATAAATAGATGTATTTAATTGTGTAGCATCATTTTTTAATTCGTTTCAAAATTTTAATCCTGTTCCATCAACAACGTAATCAAGACCAGTTGTTGCTTCTGTAGCACCTGTTATAAACTTAGGTAATCCATTAAAATCTTTGAATGAAGGAGTATATGTTGTTTGAACATAATCTCTAGTAAGTGTTTCTGCTATATTATAAATATAGTCAGTAAACTTATCATTTAAAAGTGCTTCTGTTCTTGTTAAATTATAGTTTAAAACATCTTCTGAAGGTTGTCCTCTATTAAATGCTGATGCAACTATTGAAGCATATGATGATGATCTTCCTTGTTGTCCTCATCACACGACATTAGCAACTAATCTAAATAAATCTTGTGAATCTAAATTATCAAGAATTTCTTGTTTGTTTTCAGGTGTAGATATTTCTGAAATATATTTAACAATTTAAACTTTCAGTAAATTTTATACTAAATAAAAAAAATTAAGAAATTTTTTCGTTTATAGATATTATGAAACTATATAATTCATCAGAAGAAATATTCAAATTTTTGAGTATTTCTTTTTGTTTTGCAGTTAGAGAATTTTTTCTTATATATTTTTCATCAAATTTTGAAACCTCAATTTTTGATAATTCATCTATTATTGAATTAAATGTTAAACTTGATTTATTTTTTAATAAATCAGAACAATGAAACTTAATAAAACTTTTAACTATGGAAGCAATGAAAGTTATAAAGGTTTTACTTTCTAAAACACCATCAGTATAAGAATA
>NZ_JHWE01000018.1 GCF_000622205.1 Mycoplasma leonicaptivi ATCC 49890 | reverse complement strand
ATAAACGAAAAAATTTCTTAATTTTTTTTATTTAGTATAAAATTTACTGAAAGTTTAAATTTTAATAAATATTTTTTTAATTATTTCGTGAAAATTTTTCTTTAGTATTTCCTTTTAAGATAGGGACAAAAAAACTTGACACAAAAATGTGTCAAGTTTTAATGTATCTATTTTAAATTACCTAAATAACCTCTTTCAATAGAATCAAGTAAGGTGTCAGTCATAGTTTGTTGTCTGTTGTGTCTATCAGGTTGTTCTTTTTTATTAGAATCTCTACGGTAATATATATATGCTAATAATTGGTCATTTCAGAAGTTTCCAAAAGTTGTTACAGCACTTCTGTTTCCTAAAATGAATTCACCATTATAACTATAACCACTTCATCAAGAATAACTTTCTCCTATAAATTCCCTTTTATTTCTTGGAATTTTATTATATGAGCCTTTATGTAAATTCTTTGCATAATTAAATGCATCTTCAAGTCCTGACTTAAATGTTCCTTGTACATCAAGTCCAATGTTTCAGAATTTAGCACCTGAACCACCTTGATCATGTATTAATCAAAGAATTAATGCTGACATTCTATACATTAGTTTATATTCAGCGTTTTCTTTTATTTTGTTAAAGTTATATCTACCACTACCGGCTTTTACAATCATTGAACTAAAAACAGGCTTAAACAAGGTTGAAATGAGTGCTCTTGTTCTGTCTATAACTGTAAAAATACTTTCATCAAATTGAAATCCTAACTGTGGTTTGTCGCTACTTGCTTCTCCTAAAAATAAATCTTTAATTATTTTATAAATACCTGTCATTTGTCTTCTGTTACTTGTTTCAAATAATCTGTTAAAGAATTTAACATAATTTTCATCCCCGATTCTTGTAGTAACAAAATCGAATAAACTAAATTGATCTAATATTTTCTTAAAGGAAATATTTTTTTCGTTATCGGTTAAAATAATTTTTAATGCACCAGTTTTGATTGCATCATAAATAATATCTGGATTTTTTAAAATGTTCGATGGATTAATTGCTTTAATTTTGTCATAAATATTACCAATAATAATACTTAACTCATTTCTTTGAGACATGGCCTCAAAGAATTTTCTAATTACATTTTGAGTTAATACTAAATCTTCTTGTTCATTAAATGCAAAACCAGAATCTTTAAGTTTTGAAACTAATAAAGCACCAATACCATTTACTAATCTTTGATCAGGATTAATTAAAATCGATTTAATTCAATTTGTAATTTTTTGCTTAAAGTTATTTGCATTACTTGAATTAAGTAAAACATTAATTGCATGAGTTCATGAATGTACATTATAATAATCTGTTTTAGCTTTTGAAATAAACTCGCTTATAGAAGTGTTTAAAATATCACGTAAATCAGGATTTTTAATAGCTAAAACAAGCATATCAACAATTAATTCTTTATCAAATGTATGATCATTAGAAACTAATAAACTTGTAATACCATAATCCTTAATGAATTTTCTTAATTTCGTTTCATCATTAATAAATCTGGTAATCATATCTGAAACTAAACCTAAAATAACTTGCTTGTTGTTTTGTATTAAATCATCTTGTAAAATTTTATTTACAACAGTATAAGTTGTAAGTTGAGTTTGAGTAATAATGTTTTTTGATACAACTTGTGAAAATTCTTGGAAAGTATTTGTTTCTTGAATAGATTTAATTAATCCATCAAGAAGTTTATCAAATAGTTCTGCTCTATCTAAAAGATCAGCAAAACCAGAAGATAACTCTCTTAAAACTCTTGTTCTTTCTTCGTTCATTGGAACTTCTAAAAATTTAATAAATTTCACTAAAACATTATTTAATATTTGTGAATTAGTATCGTTTTTTAAGAAGTTTTTGAACGCTGATTTTGTATTTTGTTTAAATTTGTTTTTGTTATTTTCAACCTCAAGATATTTTTTGAAAATTTGCATAAAACTATTTGCGTTTGCAAATGTATCAACATTATCAATATAGTAATTTAAAATATCAGTACTAATTGTTTTAATTTCTTGAATTTGAGTTAAACCAGTAATTATTTGTTTAAACTCTTGTTCTGTTAAAAAGTATTCTTGAACAACAGTTTGTCACTCAGAACCTAATGAACCTCATAAAATTTCAGCAATGTTAATATTACTTAAAGCATAACTAATTACATTACTAATGAATTGTTTCATATCTGATTTATTTGTTTGAAAATCAGAATTTTTAACAATTTCATTAAGTGTTGTTATAATTCTGCGTTCAAAATCAAGTAATGTAAATTTTGAACTAAGTCTACTAATAATATCCCTTAATAATTGACCAATTGTAATTTGTGTACCATGTTCAGATAAAGAATTAAATGTTGAAGTAACAATAACATCAATAAAATCAAGATTTTTATTGATTGGATCAACAGTATTTAAAATAGTTTTTATAACATTTTCTTTATTATTTATATTAGTAAATAAAGAACTATACTCTGAATTATTTGAAAATTTATCAATTAATATTTTTGAAATAATTGTTTTAAAATTAGTATCTTTTACAATTGCATCTATTAATGATTTAGATACAGAAATTAAATTATTTTTAATATTTGTATTTGAAAAAATTTGTCTTACTAATTCGTTAAATGAATTTGTATTTTCTCAATTATCAAAATTAACAAAAAATTCATGTAAAATTGGTTCTAATTTTGCTTTTAATTCAGCATTTTTTAAAAGTAGCTTTACAACGCTATTAACTTCTTCTTTTGTAACGTTTGCTGATTTTAAAATATTAAAATCAGGAATTAAATCAAGTAAAGTGTTTAAGTGTTGGTCATTGTTTAAAATAGATTCATAGATTTTTTGAATTGTTTTGCTTGCGATAACTGCATTATTTTTAAATGTTTTAAAATGTTTAAAAATTGCTTTAAGACTTGCAAATTCTTCGAAATTAAATAATTTAATGACTTTTGGTGTTAATGAAGCACTAAATTCATTTATATTATTAGAAGTTGATAATGATTCAATTAATAAATTAATAAATTGATTTGTTAAATTTTGTTCAGTAATATATTCTTTAAATTGTAAAATAAAATCTCTAATTAAATTTCTTTTATCAATATTAGTTAGATCAATGTTATATTTTACAATAACTTTTTCAATTATATTAATAACTGTATTCACAAAAATATCTGAACCAATTAAACTATTAATTACCTCTGTTGCATTTGATAGTATCGAATTTTTAATTTGCTCATTATTTAAAAGTTGCTTAATTAAATTAAATGGATTATCAAGTGAATTTAATCATTCAGTATTATCAACAAGTTGTGGAATAACCACTTTAAGAATTTCATTTATATTATTATTTTTTAACACTAAATCAACAAGATTAATCAAATCATTTTTAGCAATATATTCAAAAATTGTTTGATTATCTGGTAAATTATTTATTTTATTTGTTAATAAATTAGTTGTAACACCTTGTTTATTTAATCCAACAACTAATTGTGAAGCTAGTTTTTTAAATCCATCTAAATTTGATGAAATAGCATTTTGTTGAAGTAATTTATCAACTGTTTGCTTAATATTTGAAGTTAAATTAGTTGTAATAATTTGAGAAATATGTTCTAAAATTTCTGAAAACTTATTATTCAATTCTTCAGTAGTGTTTGTGTTTGCAATTAATTTTAAATCATTAAATAAACTATCAATTACTGCATCTACTAATGAAAAATTATTAAGTATTGAATAAGAGTTATCTATTAAACTTCTTAGTAATTGATCAATACTATTATCATTAACTTCTACTTCATATGTTGTTAAGGTTTGTTTTAGAAAACTTAAAATCGCATCTTTAATATCAGAGTCAGTTAATAAAAATTTAGTAAATTCTTTTAAATGAGTTTTAACTTCATCGAGTTCAATTAAACTGAATACTTTTTTAACAATACCAATAAAGGTTGTTTCATTTTCTATTACTGATGTATTTTCTAAAAGTTTTTTAATAACTTTTTTTAATATTTCAATAAAGTGTTCGTTTTTAACAATTTTAACAAGTGAAGTTTTAAAGTTTGCTTCTGGAATATACTTATTAATCGTTGCTTTAACTTCTGCACTAAGATTATTATAAATATCATTAATTAAAGTTTGATCAACAAATTTTTGGATTAAGTTATCAAAAATTGTTATTAAATCATTTTTGTTTCTTGTAAATAAATTTGATTTAAGAACTGCCTTAATTAATTCAACTGCATTTTGTTCAAAATTATTATTTTCACTTAATTTTGCTTTTATAGCACTAAATATAGATCCTAAAAGAGTTCTAGGACTAAAGTCTATTCCATTTGTGCTTAAGTTAATTGTTAATGACTCAAATAAAATTTCTTTAATATTTAATTTTGAATCAAATACTGAATATAATTCAACAACAGACTCAGCAAGAGAGTTTTTGTCTTGAACACCTTTTAAATATGGTTCTAATTCAGGTAAATTCATTGCATTAGCAATTATTTCTTTTAATTTATCTTTGAAATTATTATCAAGTATTGTTTCTTCTAATAATTTTGTAAATAATGGTTTTATAGAGTTTTTGATCTCTTGATCACCAAAAATCATTTTTAATAATTCATTATATGAATTAGCAGTTTTTAATGTTGAATTTTTTTCTAAAACTTTATTTACTAAGGTTTTTAAAATATCTTTTGTGTTTTGATTATTTAGAACATTTTTAATTAATTCTTTAATCTTTTCTTGTGTCCCTAAAACAAGAACAGGACTATGTGCTAAATCAATACTGTTAACTAATTTTTCAATATTATCAGATACATAGTACTTTTGTATTGCTTTTTCAAATATTTTTTTAATTAAATCTGAATTTAAACTAAGAAAATCACTATTAAGTATTGTTTTAACAAGTTTATAGTCTTGAATATTTAAGGCATTTGGGATTTTTTTGGTTAATATATCTATTAAACTTTGTAAATTTGTTATTTGTGAAATTTCTTGCTTAGTAAAGGTTAATATTTTTTCAACAATAGTTTGATTAGAATCAATATTATTAATTTGAAGAATTAATTTTTTGATATTTGTAAATTCTGAATCATTAATGGTTTCATCATCACTTAATAAACCTTGTGTTTTTAATAAATTTATAATAGGTTCTTTAAATAACTCTAATTTATTAAGTAATATATTAGATAAAAATCCTAATAATTTTGATGAATATTCTGGATGATTATTAATTGAATTAGTTCTAAATAAATCTGTTATAAAACCATCAAGATTTTCTTGAATTTTTTTCAACATCTCATTTGAAAAATCGCTTCCAAATGTAGTAAGTTTAGTTGAAAAGTTCGTACTTATTAAATCAGATGTTAAAACATCTTTGATAAATAAATCTGCAGCAGAACTAATGACGTTATATTTTTGATCAATATTTAAAATATCAGTAATAAAATCATTTAAAAAATCTTCTGTTGTGTTTGCGATATATAACTCAGGTACATATTTGTTTAATAGTTTAATTAAAACATTTTTTAGACTATTAAATGTTTTTGTATTTGTTTTAAAACCTTGAATTGTTTGTTCTAAAAATGTTTTTAAGTTTGTTTTATCAATATTTTTAATAAATCAGAATAAAACATCAGAAAGCGAGGTAATATTACTTAATTCGGAACTATGCTCTAATAATTGATCAATTGTTGAATTGAAGAAATTTCTAAAGTTTTCATTACTTAAAAAATGGTGAACAATATTACTTAAATCATTTACTAAAACATAATCATTTATTGATGGTGAAATTTGATACAACGAATTTAAAATTGTTGTTAATTTTTCTTGATCATTAGCAAAATGATTGTACACGTTTTTAATAACAATTTTTATATCATTTTTGTTTTCATTAATAAAGTTAGTGCTAAATAATTTAATTAATTTTAAGATATTTTGTTCTTGGTTATCACCGGTAAAGTTTTCTAAGAATTTATTAAGAATAGCATTTCCGAGTTCCGCAAATGAGCTAGTATTACTCTTTGCATAAACATCTAAACCATTAAAAATTGAATCAACAAAATTAAATTCAAAGAAAATATTTTTAAATTGTCTAAAGATATTTTTAGCAAATGTTTCTTTATTATTGATACCTTCAAAAATTCAATTAAATTCACTATTATTTAATATAGATAAAAGTAAATTAGAAATAATTTTATCAAATGTTTCATCATCCTTTAGTGCTTCTAAAAGTTTAGTTAATAATGGTTTTATTTCATTTTTTAGATTTGCATCCTTAATAAAAACATTAACCATCTCAATTAAAGAATTTGAATTTGATAATGTATTAGAATTATCAATGACAAAATCAAATGTTTTTTGAATTAAATTCTTAAATTCTTCTTTTGTTAAGATTTTTTTAATAACTGTTTTTAATTCTTCTTTTGAAACATTAGAAATTAAGTTATCAGATAAAATAATATTTAAAATGTTATCAAATTTTTCTGATTGAATTTCTTGTAAAATAAATTGAATAAATTCTTTTGTTAATTGTTTGTTTTCATTAAAAATAGGTGAATTTAAAAAGTTTTTGTAAAGTGCTATATCTTTAAAATCAATAACACTTAAAACTTTTGTTGCAAGATCTGCACCAATTTCATTTATATCATTATATTCAGATAAGGAATTAAAAATTGTTTGAATTAATAAGTCAAATTTATTAGCAGATTTTAATGTATTAATTATTGATGGAAGTAAATTTTCAATTAATGGAGCAAACTTTTCATCAATTTGTGTTTGATTTTGTTTTGCTAACTCAAAAATAACTTTTTTAATTGTTTTTTTAAAAGATTCTGGTTCTTTTGAAATATTTAAAACAATTTCTTGAACTTCTGTTTTTAAAAGTTGTTTAAAATCAGAATTTTTTAATAATTGATTAATTATTTCATTTGGTTTATTTATCTTATCTAATAAACTGCGTTCAGTAATTAAAATACTAACTGCTTTTTCTATTAAACTACCTATTTGTTCACTGTTTAAGACTTTGGAAACTAAATGTAAAATTTCATCTTTATCAATATATTTACTAATTTCTGGTTTTTCTAATAATGTAGAAAGATTAGTATTAATTAAGTCTGTTAATAAACCAGTTTGTTTTAAGTTGTAAAAAATTACCTTAACAATGCTTCCAACTGCTTCTTTATTGTTTACAACAAAATCTTGATTGATGACTTTTTTGAATATGTTAAAAATTTCATCAAAGGTTTTTTGTTTAAAAACTTTAAAAATATCTGATGGTAAATTTTTTAATTCAGAAATTACATCTTCTGAATCTTGAAGTTCCCTCATTTTTGTAAAAATAACTTCAAAAATTGGTGACATAATATTTAAATCATTAAGAATATTAGGTAAATAAGAAATTATTCCAGAAAGAAAATCTTCTGTATTTTGATTAATTTCAACACCTGATTTAATTAAATATGTTGATAAGATGTCTTTAATAGCAAACTGAATATCAGCATTATTTAAAGCTTTATCAACAAGAGAAGTTAATTTTCTTTCAATTTGAGATAAGTCAAGATTTCCTAAAATTTTAACAATTAATTGATTTATATTTTGAACATTTTCAAACGAATTTATATTATCTAATGTTGAAGATAATGCCTCAAATATAATTTCTTTTGTCTCATTTTGTTTTAAGAAAAATTGTAAAATTTTTGCTACACCCTCTTGAGAAATGTATTCAGATAATTTTGATTTACTTAGTAAATTAGAAATTGAAGTGCTAAAACCTTCGACATCTGTTGTGTTAAAAATATTAGTTATAATTTTTTTAACAAAATCTGTATTTTCGCTAATAAATTTAGAATTAATAATTATTTTTAAAATGCTATTAAATGAATTTTCGCTTGAAGAATTTGAAAATTCAGAGAATGTTTTAGAAAATGCATTAGTAACAAGTTCGCTAAAACGTTCAATTCCATATTCGTGAAAATCATTAAGCACAAATTTAACAACATTTTGAATTAAAGAAACTTTATTATCGATATCAAAAGCTAATGTAATAATGTTATCAAAAATACTTGAAACTTCATCTTTTGTTATATTGGTATCAATTTTGTTATTTACTAATACCTTATAAAATAAATCAACAAAAAGTTGTTTTAAATCTTTGTTTTGAATAACTTTTTTTAATAAATTAACTATTTTTTGTGATATCTTTTGATTATTTTCAGGATTTTTCAAAAACGCGAGAATAATATCATTAAAGTTTGTTATATTTTCAAAATTATCAAGATTATCAACATATGTATCTACAATTGTTTCAAATAAATCAATAACTTCATCAGAATTAATTAGTTTTTGAATAGAAGTATGTAAATTATTTTTTTCTGTTTCATAGTTATTTAAAAATTGTGAAACTGGTGAAACAATTACTTCACTAATTTTTGAACCATAAATATTTAAAGTGTTTTTGATGATGTTTTTTAATGCTTTTCTTAAAAGTTCACTATTTTCGTGGAATATTTTTGATTTTGAAATAATTCTAATTATTGTCGCTAAATTTTCACCATTTAATACAGCGCTTTTAAATGCACTTCCTATTGTTCTTATATTTAATTGATTACTTGAATCCAAATTAACTAAACGGTTTTGTAAATCCGATAAAATGTGTTGTAAAGTATTCGAATTTACAATGCTGTTTACTATTTCATCTACACCTGAAATATTTTCTGAGTTGTTTCTTGTTAAAAGTTCTTTTAAAAAACCATCAGGATCAAGTTCGTTGTAAATGACATTGTTAACTAAGAAATCAAAAACTTCATGTGTTATATGACTAAATATATTTGTTAGTTCAGCAATTCTTGTACCAAAATTATATGAAGATCTTTCTAGATTAATTCTTTTTTCTTCATCATTTTCATAATTTAAAAAGTCTTGTGAATTTTTACCTAAAACTTCTTTATATGAAGATGCATCTACCTGAATTTGATATTTGTAAGCGCTTGAATCTTCGCGTAAAAATTCTTGATTAAAATCATAATTTTGATAGTCTTTTAATCTTAGACTAGGATTAGTAATTTTTAAATATAAATCAAGCGCAATTTTTTTATAACCTTTTGTATTTGGGTGAATATCAAAATAAATTGATGCTAAATTTGTAGAATTTTGTTTTCAATAGTCTCAGTTATAAATTTGAACATAATTAACATTTGATATTTTAGCAACTGTTTTAATATTATCGTTTAAAAAGTCCATAAAGATTTTAATAAAATCTAAATTAATTGTTGATCCTAATTGTTCTTTAATAAAATCATCAATTTTTTGTATTATCAACTGCATTGGAGTTGGATAAGAAATAATATTAATATTAGCATTTGGTGCCATTACTTTTAAATTTGCTAATAATGATAAAAGTCTTTTTTGTATCTCTGGAATAGTATCTTTTAAAACATCGTTAACAAGAGTTATTGCGTCACTTATTAATGGTTTTTTTTCTAAAAACTTTTTAATTATTTTAAATGCATCATTTTCTTTTATTGAACTAAATAAAAGTTCAAAAACATCATTAGCACCCAAGGAAAGAGTTATTAAGTTAGCATCTTTTAATTTATCTTTTACCTTTTTTGAATATTGTTCAGAATCACCAAATAAATAATCAACTGATTTGTTTTTGAATTTATTACTTTGGTAATCTATTTTTAAAAGATTAATTCAATCTGCTGTTGTTGATCCTGAAATAGCAAAATTATCATATGATTCAACTCTTCCGTTTTGATCTAAAATACGTGCAAGAAAAGAAGGATATGAAACTCCTGTTATTTCACCGTTTTCGTTTTTAGAACCTTGATAGTCTCTTGTTAAAGTTCCATCAAAACCTGCTGTAATCGAATCTCCAAGAGCAACGTATCTAATTTTTTGATCTAATGCTATAAAATTCTTAGATTTTTCTTTTTGTACATTATCTAATATATCAACTAAATTAGCTTTATAAATACCATTATTATTAATTGGATCAATTGATGTAACATCAATTGGTTTAATAGGTAATCCTGGTGCACTAATAAATTCCTTTGTTTCTTCTTCTGGTTTTTCAGTAGTAAATGGTAGTGGTTTTGAAGAACCAGGTGCTTTACAAGAAGCAATTGTACTAACACTCACTAGTAGTGCACTTAAAGATAAAATAATTTTATTTTTTTTCATTTTTTCTCCTTTATATATTTATATATAAATATATAAATTGATTAATTATAATAATTATTTCCTGTATTGATATATATATATATTAGGTAAGTCTTTTTGAATTGATAAAAAATGCATTTTTTATGCCCAAAAGTGAGAAACACGGGAAAAACCTGCGTTTTCTGGGAAACGCAGGAAAATTATAGACAAAAAAAGATTTTTTGAAAATTAAAAAACTTTGGTAGAGATTACTACAAAAAAGTAAAAAAATAGCATAAAAATGCTATTTAAATATTTCTGTAAATTTCTTGTTTTTTAACAAAAAACACTTTTGAATTTGTAATATTTTTTGTTATTTTTTGTTGCATATCAATAGCAAAAACTTCTTCGATTAAATGTGGTACTTGAATAACATTAATCCCTTGCTCATCATATGAAACTCACTCATTTCAACGTATATCACTGGTTATTAAAAGATCAAATTTTTCTTTTTTTCAAAGATTAATTATTTCATATTGATCACCAGAACCAGCAAAAATTAATATTTTATTTATCCTTTGCTCTGTTAAATTTTTAATATTTGTTTGCAATGAATTCAAATTAAGTTTTTGTTTAATTAAATTAATCATTTCCAAGGCAGAAAATTTTGCTTCAACAATAACAGAATAATTTTTCTTATTTAATATCGGTTTAATTTTATCTTCAAAACCTAAGAATGTAGCAACTTGATACGATGTTCCATCATCAAGTAAATCATAATCAGTATGTGCAGAATATAAAAGAATATTATGTTTATTTACCAATTTTAAAATCTGTTTTTTATATCCGTCAAGATAAAACTCTTTTTTAGAATCTTTTAAAAACAAAAAAGGATGGTGTGTAATAATTACATTACAACCTTGTTTGATTGCTTGATTTAATACATCATTTGTTAAATCAAGAGCAGTAATAGCACATGAAAATTCATTATTTAAATTAACATTGTTTAAAATACCAACTTTTTTATCTCAAATTGCTGAGTATTTTTTTCCTAATGGACGATGATTTGTTTTATTTTTTAATTCTTTAATAAATTCTTTAAGTTTCATTTTAGCCTGCAAAATGTTTTAAATTTTTACCGTGTACTGGATGATTTTTTAATTTTTTAAGAATTTTATTTTCAATTTGTCTAATTCTTTCTTTTGAAACATTATTTCTTAATTTAGCTAATTCTTCAAGCGAGTGGATTTCATATTTATTACCATTTTCATCTATTCCAACACCAAAACGCTTACAAATTAATTCTCTATCATCTTTATCGAGTGATTTTAACATTTCATCTAAAACCTTTGATAATTCTTCATTTGAAGAATAATCAACTGGATTCATAACTGTTTCATCTTTAACAAAGTCACTAAACTGAGAATCGTTTTCTTTACCAACTTGTTTGTCTAATGAAATAGGATCAGTATTAATTTTTCTAATATATCTAACTTTATCATCAGTAAAGCCATTTCCAATTCTTTCTGCAATTTGTTGTTCACTAGGTTCATATCCTAATTCTTGATAAAGTTCTCTTTCGGCTTTTGCAACTTTATTAATAGTTTCTACCATATGAACTGGAACTCTTATGGTTCTTGCTTGATCAGCAACTGCTCTTGTAATTGCTTGTCTTATTCATCAAGTTGCATATGTTGAAAATTTATAACCCTTAGACACATCATACTTTTGAACGGCCTTCATTATACCACCATTTCCTTCTGCTATTAGGTCAATGAATGAAAGTCCTCTATTTTTATATTTTTTAGCATTATTGATAACTAAACGTAAATTACGTAAAACAAGTTTATCACGTGCTCTTTTACCTTTATAACCACCCTTGTTCATTTTTTCTGCTAATTCACGTTCTTCATCGTCAGTTAGTAATTTACCATATTTACCAATCCAACGCATATATCATTTAACAATATCGTTTGTTTCTGTTAATTTATTAGAAAGGTTTTTAGTTTCTTTTTCTTCAGAGTGTAATAATAAAGCGTTTTGATCACCAAATGTTAATTCATCCATAGAAAAATCTTCATCCTCATAGTGATATGAACTTAGTGTTTCAATATCTTCTTCTTCATCTTCATTTTCTTCTTCTGTGTTTTTATCATCATTTGAGTCTGAGTAATTATTATCTAAATCAAGTGCATCTGTATCATCTGAAAAATCATCTTCTTCATCGCTAAAATCTTCAGAGAAATCATCATCATTTAATTCCTCTTTTTTTGATTTTCTAGAGTTTTTTTTACTTTTTGATATTTCTAATTCATTTTCAAAATCATCAATATCAACGTTTTCGTCATCGCCATCATCAAATGAGTTTGCTAATATCCCCTTATCCATAAGTTCATCAAAAAAGTTTTCAATAGCATTTTCGTCCCCTATTTCTAAATTATTAGCTAAAAGAATATCCATTATTTCTTCTTGTGTAAAATTCTTTTTCTTATTATTTTTTAATTCTTTTTTTAATAAACTTATAAAATATTTATTGTCTTGCATATAGCCTCCTAAAATTCAATGATTTTATTTTTAAACTTTATTAGTTTTTTCTTTCTTTCTTCAAAACGATTAATACTTAAACCATTTTTGGTGATTTTTTGATAAAAATCTTTAAATTGTTTTAATTCTTCATTAAGTAATGGATTTAATATTTCACCACGTTCGCTGTTTTCATATAATTGTTGTTTTTGAGTTAATATGTTATTTATTTCATTTTCTACATCATTTGTTACATTTTTATTGTTTGAAATTTCAAGATATTTATCGATAATTTTTTGTTTTAATTGTTGCTTGATTATTGCTTGTTGTTGTTTAACAACATCAACAATATCAACATTTTCTTCGTCCACAAAATCTTTAATTTGTTCTTTTATTTCATAATATAAATTACTTACAACTTCATCATGTTGAAATAATAAATCTGAATCAGGTAAATTATAAAATGCATTTGCTAGTTTTTGATTTGATAACATAAATAGCATAAATAAAATGCGATAATTATTACCGAATAAATCTTCTTTTAAAGATTGTTGTTTTTGAGTTTTAAAATTATTATTATTAAATCATAATTCATTTGTTTTAAATGCATCATTTATAGAGTTAATATTATCAGATAATTCATAATTAAAATCATTTGATAATTCATTAACAAAAAAATCATTTTTATTTAAAAAGTTTTCTGAATGTTTTTTTAATTCAAAATTTTTATTTATTATATTTGTTATTTCAGATTCACTTAATAATGTGTAATTATATGTTTGTTTAAAATTATTAACAATAAATTCTAAATCGCTTTTGTTTTGTACATAGATCAAGATATCTTTTATTTCATAACTAAAACTTTTTATACTATCCAATGGTGGAATAGAATTATTTAAATTAAGCAAATTATGTTTTATTAAAAGAGTATTATAAATATAATTTATATAATGAATCCGACTTACTTTAACTAAGTCTTGAAGTTGTTGTTTTCCCTCATATTTTAGTATTTCATCAGCATCTTTTTCGAAATTATTTTCTACTATTTCAATAGTTCCAAAACCATTTTGAACTAAGGTTTTTATAGATTTCAGTGTTGCGTTTTTACCAGCATCATCATTATCTAAAAACAAACAGACTTTTTTATTTTGAATTAATTTTAGGTGATTTTTAGTTAAAGCAGTACCCATTATTGCTACTACATTTTTTATATTAGCTTTATAAAGAGCGATAACATCCATGAAACCTTCGACAATAATAACTTCTTTTTCAGAAAAAATATAATCTTTTGCATTAAAATAGTTATATAAAATATCAGATTTATTAAATAAAGTAGTTTCTGGTGAATTAATATATTTTGGCTGATAATCACCTAATGCTCTTGCACTAAAACCAATTATATTACCATCTTCATCATTAATACCAAAAGTAATTCTATTTTTAAAAAATTCATTTAATTCTAAGTTTAATAAACCTGCATTTACAAGATTGTTTTCTGAATAATTTAAGTTTAGTAAATTTTGTTTTATACCTTGTTCCGGTGCAAAACCAATTTGAAATTTTTCAATAATTTCAGAGTCTGCTAATTCTCTTTTTTGTAGATATTCATAGGCCTTTTTGTTTTTTAAAATTTCTGTTTTATAAATAAATTTTGCCGTTTCTAAAACCTCAATACTTTTCTTTTGTTCATCATTGTAAAACCTTGCAAAATCATTAGTATTTTTAAATTTTGTAAAATCAAATGAAGTTAAATTGTAATAATTACACAATTCTTCTAATGCTTGTATATATGTAATATTTTTGATATTTTTAACAAACTTAACAACATCACCACCTTCACCACAAGCAAAGCATTTATAAAGACCTTTGGAACTACTTACAGTTAGACTGGGCGAGTTATCTGAATGAAATGGACATAAAGCAACATAATTATTACCTTTTTTAGTTAAATTTAAATGTTGTGAAATTATATCAACTATATCACTAACTTTGTGAATTTCATTTCTTATTGATTCTAAATTTACAACATTACTCATATGTAGCCACCTTATTAAATTTTATTTAATATATCATTGATATCAATTCTTATTTGTTGCATATTGTCTCTATTACGCAGAGTAACTTTATTATCTTCAAGAGAATCATAATCAAATGTTAAACACCAATATGTTCCTATTGCATCTTGACGACGATATCTTTTACCGATTGTACCTGCTTCATCAAAAGTTGTTGAAACACCTGCTTCTATTAATTTATTAAAAATTTCTTTTGCTTGTTCGCTTAATTTTTTTACAAGTGGTAAAACAGCAACTTTATAAGGTGATAATTCCTTAACAAAACTTAATACAATACGTTGATCGTTTTCTAATTCTTCAACTCTGTATGCATCACAAATAACAGAAAACATTAACCTGTCAAGACCGATACTTGGTTCAATTACATATGGGATAATTTTTTCATTTGTATTAGGATCAAGATAATCTAAACTTTCACCAGTAGCTTTTGAATGTGATTTTAGGTCAAAATCAGTTCTGTTAGCAACACCAAGTAATTCACCTCAACCAAACGGAAAATGATATTCTATATCGCTAGTTCCATCAGAATAATGAGCCAATTCTTCTCTGTCATGTTCTCTTATTCTTATATTTTGTTTATTTAAACCAATTTTTGTAACAAATTTTTCTGCTTTATTCACATAGTAATCAAATCAGTATTTTGCTTCTTCTGGTTTTGTAAAAAACTCTAGTTCCATTTGTTCAAATTCTCTTGTTCTAAAAATAAAGTTTCCTGGTGTGACTTCATTTCTAAAACTTTTTCCTACTTGGCCTATACCAAATGGTAACTTTGTTCTTGTTGTTCTTAAAACATTTTTAAAGTTAACAAAGATTCCTTGCGCTGTTTCTGGTCTTAAATAAATTGTACTTTTTGCACCTTCAACAACACCTTGTTGTGTTTGAAACATTAAATTAAATTGTCTAATTTCAGATCATTCTGCTTTTGAACCTTCATATTCTGTTAAATTTTTAGATAAAAATTCTTTCATTTCAGAAAAACTCATTTTTTCAGGAACTAATGTTGCATCGATTTCTTGAATTAATTTATCAGCACGGTATCTTTTACCATTGATTTTATTTTCTATTAAAGGATCAGAAAAATTGGAAACATGACCACTTGTCACTCAAACTTGTGGATTCATTAAAATTTTTGAATCAATTAAGTAATTATTTGTTTCTTTTGTAATAAATTCTTTTTTTCAAATTTCTCTAATATTATCTTTGAGTAAGGTTCCAAGTGGACCATAGTCTCATGTATTAGCAAGACCACCATAAATTTCACTACCTTGGAATACAAAACCTGTATTTTTTAAATGATTAATTATTTCTAATGTAACTTCTTTTTGTGATTTATTATTCATTTGTTTATTATACCATTTAAATTATTTTTTATTAAGTTTATACATACCAAACTTGTTAAAAATAACCCCTTTAATTTATGTTTTTAATTTTTGATTTTGAAATATCAAAAAGTCTTAATTAATAAGAAAAAAAGTTAAATTTACATTTAACTTTTATGAGAAAATTCCAGAGTATCAAGCAAGAATAAATACTAATGCTAATAATATTCCATATCCAAATGCATAAAGAATCATAGATCAGAATCTATTAAATGTATCTGATGATTCTTTAACTGTTGGAACTTCTTTGATAACTTCAACTTCTTTGATAACTTCTTTTATTTCAACCATTTTTTCTGGTACAACTTGCATTGGACATTGTACTGAATTTGTATCTGTGAACACAAGAACGTGTGATTTGTTAGAAGCAAATTGTGAAAATACTGGATATGTATATTTATTTTCTTCTACAAAACCAACATGTTCATTATTAAATAAAACATACGATAACTCTTGTGCTAATCTAAATGTTTCACCACAGCATTTTGTTGAATAAGCAAATGTTGATGGTGTATATTCAACTTCTTCTGTTGCATATACTTTTTGATTTATTTTTTCTACTGATTCAGATAATGAAATAATGATTAATTTTAATAATTGTGAAGATTTTTTACATTCAAGATGTATTTCAAGGTCTTTTGCTAGTTCTAAAACAGAATTTAATTCAAATTTAATATCATTTAAATCACCAACAGAAGTAACTATTTCTTCTTGAATTTTTTCAGATATTTTTTCTAATTTTTTAGCATAAACTGCTAATGCATCTAATTGATTTTTATATGATAAATCTTTAAAGTATGCATATTTCACAATATCTTGTTTTGCAACTTCAACATATTCTGTAACTGTTTGTACATTTTCTGATGGTGAAACAACTTCTTTAACAATTTCTACTTCTTTTATTACTTCAACTTCTTTGATAACTTCTACTTCTTTTTCAATATATACAGGTACTTCTCTTATAACTTCAACTGTATTAACAACTTCTTGAATTTCTTTTTTAACAACTTCTTTAACTTCAACAATTGGTTCAACCACTGGTTTTACAACTGGTTTTTTTCTTTCAGGAATGTAGTCATCATCAAGAGGGAAGTAATTTGTGTGATCGCTAACTTCAATAAAATCATCAATTTTACTTACATATTTTTTAAAACTTTTTTGATTTAATTTCATTGTTGATTCATCAATGAAAACTTCTTCTAAAAATTCATTGTATGATACTTTTCCATCAAATTTATCAACTTCTAAGTCATATACAATTTCATTAGTTTCTGAATCATTTTGACCAATTAATAAACCACCAGCAATCTTTTCTTCTGTTTGGAATCATGTAGCACATTCATATCCTAATGATAAAAATCAATTTAAAGCATCTTTACGTGTTTTAAATTCAGCTAAGTGTGCTTTAACTTTTGGATGTTTTAAAATTCAAGGATATGCTCTACCAGATTTTGGTTTGTATAAACATAATAAACGTTTCATAAATTGTCCTTTTTGTAATATTTTTATTTTAATAAATTTCTTTTTTTATTTTGCATTATATACTATTATAATATAAAATTTATTCTTTAATAGATTTATAAAACATTTTTTATAACTTATATATAGTTATAAAAAATAATTTAATAATTTAAACTTTCAGTAAATTTTATACTAAATAAAAAAAATTAAGAAATTTTTTCGTTTATAGATATTATGAAACTATATAATTCATCAGAAGAAATATTCAAATTTTTGAGTATTTCTTTTTGTTTTGCAGTTAGAGAATTTTTTCTTATATATTTTTCATCAAATTTTGAAACCTCAATTTTTGATAA
>NZ_JHWE01000017.1 GCF_000622205.1 Mycoplasma leonicaptivi ATCC 49890 | reverse complement strand
TTTTTTTTTTTTAAAATACAAGCATAAAACTGAAAATTTTTTCATATTTCGTTTAAAAGTTTATATTTATAAGTATTTTTTGTTAAAAATTCCTATATAAGGTAGATTTCTCAGTTCTTCTTTATAATCTAATCCAAATCCAACTAAAAATTCATCTTCTACTTCAAAACACGAATAATCAGCTACTAAATTTGATTTTCTATTATGTGGTTTATCCATTAAAGTTACAATTTTTAAGGATTTTGGTTCTCTGTTTTCTAGAATTTGTTTAATTTTTGATAATGTTATTCCACTATCAATTATGTCTTCAATGATTAAAACATCCTTACACTTAATGTCCTTTGATAAATCCATAATAATTTTAACGCTACCTGTTGATGAATGACCTCCATCATAACTACTTGCAGTTATAAAATCAATGCTGTGATCTACTTCAACTGATTTTATTAGTTGTGCTAAAAATGGGATTGCTCCTTTTAATAATCCTACCAAAACTAAATTTTGTGAGTCTTTATAATTTGTGTTTATCCATTTAGCACATTCTAAAATTTTTTGTTCTAAAAATTCTTGTGAATAAAGTATCTTTTCAACTTTCTTATGTTTTTGCATTTTTCCTCCAAAATTTTATAATAAAAAGGACAGTAAAAGTCCTTTATATTAATTATAAATGTTCGATTTTTTGAATTTTAATTGTAAACTTCTTAGGCCCTTGAACTTCGATTTCTTCACCTTCATGTTTTCCATACATAGCTTGAGCTAATGGTGAATGCGTAGAAATTTTGTTCTCAAATGGATTAGCATCATGAGAACCTGTTATTTGCACAGTCTTTGTTTCGTTTTTTTCAACAATAAAAAATGTAACTAATGAGTTGATTCCAACACCTGAATCTTTTTTATTTTGATTAGATTCAATAATTTTTGCATTATCAATAATTTGTTCAAGTTCTTTAATACGTGATTCAACAACACCTTGCTTTTCTCTGGCTGCATCATATTCAGCATTTTCAGATAAATCCCCTTGAGCACGCGCTTCTTTTAAAGCTTCTTGAACCGCTGGACGCTCAACATTAACTAAATGTTCATATTCTTTTTTATATTCATCAAATTTTTCTTGTGAAAGATAAACTAAATTTTTATTTAATGTAGACATATTACTCCTATATTTTATTTATTTTACATTATTTTCTATTTTTTTAACAATAAAAAGAAATCTTGTTGAAAAATATGATATTTCATAACTAATTTTTTTAATTTTTAAATCATTTAACAAATTATTTATTTCTTTTCTTTTAAAATTCTTTAAAGAAATTAATAACATACCTTTATCGTTTAATTTTTCATAAAATTGATCAAATAAATCAAACATTTTTTTATTAGAACTAAAAACACCAACAAAATCAAGGTCGCCAAAATCATATGGTTTTATTTCGTTAGGAAACTCTTTTGCTTTTTTATACCTTATTTTAGTATATTTATCAAATTCAAATTCATCAATATCATAAAACAATGGTAAATTAATTTTTTGATTAACACAAGCAAAACTAAATTCATCATTTTTAGCAATAATTAAATTTTTAGCATAATTATTTAAAATAATTGTATTAATAACACCTTCAATATCAATCCCTTCTGTTTTTGAAGGAAAATCTTCTTGTAATTGAAATGGCAAAAGACCTAATTCATTTCTAATTGATCTTATTTGTTCAAGTGCTTCTGCTTGTGATTTAGCAATATATTTTTTTGTATATTTTTTAACGTAAATTAAGATTCCTATATATATTGAAATACCTAAAACAAAAATTATAATAGCAGAAATCATTAAACCTATTTGTGTTTTAGTCATTATTGCCTCATTTGTGTTTATAATAATCTAAATAATCTTGCAAAATTATTTGTGCAGCTAATTTGTCTTTATTTTGTTTTCTTTTTTGTCTTGTCATACCAGATAAAATTAAAGTGTCATGTGCTTTTTTTGTTGAATATTGTTCATTTACAAAAAGGATTGGTATATTAAATCTTTTTTTAATTAAATCAGAATACTCTTCTACCATCAAAGTAGTTTGTGATTTTTCACCAGATATTTTTAAAGGATAACCAATTATAAAACCATCAATTTTATACTCTTTTAAATATAACTCTATTTGATTTAAAACTGTTTCAAAATGTCCTTCTTGGTATTTTAAATTCATTAAAGCACTTGAAATAATTTCATTTTCATCTGTTATCGCAAAACCACATGAACGTGATCCAATATCTAACCCAAGTTTTCTCATTAAAAATTAAGGCTTTCTAAAACTTCTTTTAGATTTTGTGATGATTCAATAGTACCCATAACAAGAATATTGTTTCCACCACCTCTACCATTGAGTTTATTAAAAATTTGATTTGCTATTAATTTTGAATCATATTTTTTAGAAGCAACAACTAACATAGATTTTGAGTCTTGTGAACCTAAAATAATAATTGCATCTTGATATTTTTCTCTTAAAGTTCCTGCAATGCTTTTGATTTGAGATTTATCAATATTTGTATTAAGATAAACTTTATTTTCTTTAATATTTAAGAATTCAATATTATCAAAATCAAAAGAAAATTCTTGTTGTTTTTGTTTTACTAATGCAACATAATCTGATTTGATTTTAAAGTAAATTTGATCAAGGTAATTAACTGCTTCTTCTAAATTGACGGGGATATCTAAACTAAAATCATAATCTGATTTAATTGATTTGTTTTTTGTTATTGCTTTTTCAACTTCTACTATTAAATTATCTTTTTTGTTTTCTAAGAATTCATTAACAATTTCATTTGATGAAATAGCTCTAATACGAAATACTCCTGCTGATTTTTTTTCAACACTAACAATTTTAAAGTTTTCAAGTTTTGATGAATTTATAAGGTGAGTACCACCACATAAATCAGCAGTAATGCCGTTGAATTTAACAATTCTAACTGCTTTTGAATCCATGTATTCTGCTTCTTCAAGTGTTAAAATTGCTCCCATATCTTTTGCCTGATCAATTGTCATTGTTAAATATTCACGATTTGAGGCTTTTAAAATATAACTTTTAACAAGATTTTCAACTGCATTTATTTGTTCATCAGAAGGTTTTTTATCGCTTGGAAAATCAAAAGTTAATCTTTCTTCGTTATTATCAGACCCTAATTGTTTAATTTGTGCACCTAAAACTGTTCTTAAAGCACAGAATAACAAGTGTGTTCCTGAGTGATTTCTTTCAAGACCTAGTCTTATATTTTTATCTACAAAACAACTTGCTTTTTGATTTTTTTGTAAATGACCTTCAATTTTGTGAATATGATTACCAAATTTATCTTTAAAAACATCTAAAATAAGGATTTTTTTACTATTTTGAACTAAATAACCTCTATCGTGTTTTTGACCACCAGAAGTTGCATAAAACGGTGTTTTGTCTAAAATAACATAACCAATACCATTAATTTCATTCACTTCATTTTCTGTATCTAATAAATGTAAAATATCTGATTCAGACTCTGTATAATCATAACCAATAAATTGATCAACTTTTTCTTTTATTAAAGTCAATGAATTAATCACCTTATCCATACCAGAAATTTTAGAATTTCTACTTAAATCAGAGTGATTTTGTTTTGCTTTTTCATATGCTTCTAAATCTACAGAAATATTTTTTTGTGCCAAAATTTCAATAGTTAATTCAATCGGAAAACCATATGTTTCAAAAAGTTTAAATGCTAATGCACCATCAAAAACTTTTTCATCACTGTTCATATGTTTATTTAATAATTCTTTACCATTTTCAATTGTTTTAGAAAATGATAATTCTTCTTCAAGAATAATTTTTTCAATATTTGATGTTTCATATTCAAAAGGTAAAGTATTTTTAACAACTGAAACAAGTGTGTGCAAAAATGGTTCGTGTATGTTTAAATGCATTGCTATATAAGAACTTCTTCTAATTAATCTTCTTAAAATATATCCTCTACCAACATTTGAAGGTTTCGCACCATCTGCAATAGCATTTACAACTGTTCGCATATGATCTGCAATTATTTTAAATCCAGTATTAATTTCTCTTTGAGATTTTTCTTTAGTGAAGTAATTGTTGACATCATATTTATATGTTGTTAATTTTTCAATTTCTTTAATAATGGGTAAAAATAAATCTGTATCAAAATTAGTTGGTGCATCTTGTAAAATAGAAACGAGTCTTTCAAAACCAGCACCAGTATCAATATTTTTTTGCTTTAATTCTGTGTAATTACCTTCTCCATCAGAATTAAAAGTTGAAAAGACAATATTTCAAATTTCAATAAATCTATCATTTTCTTCATCGTTTTTTAGTAATTCAATACCGCGACTATCAAACTGTTCTCCACGATCAAAAAAGATTTCAGTATTTGGTCCACATGGTCCAGAACCAACTTCTCAAAAATTAGTTTTCTTAGTACCTGGTATTAAATGTGATTCATCAAAACCTTGCTCAATTCATAAATTTTTAGTTTCTAAATCTTCAAAATAATATGTAAAATAAAGTTTACTTTTATCTAGTTTTAAAACATCTAATAAAAACTCACGAGCAAATTCTATTGCTTCTTTTTTAAAATAATCACCAATTGAAAAATTACCAAGCATTTCAAAGAAAGTATGATGTCTTGAAGTTACACCTACATTTTCTATGTCATTTGTACGGATAACTTTTTGTGAGTTAACTAGTCTTGGTGCAGGTGATGTTTTTTTACCTGAAAAATAGTCTTTTAAAGTTGCTACTCCACTATTAATCCATAATAATGATGGATCATTTTGTGGTACTAGACTTTTTGAAGGAACTAAATAATGTTTTTTTGATTGAAAAAAATCTAATCATAATTGTCTAATTAATTTTGAATTCATATTTCTCCTATACATATGTTAACTTCTTTTTGTCTTGATAAATTTCATCAATTACTGCGCCACCAATACATTTATCTCCATCATAAAAAACAATTTGTTGTCCTGGTGTTACTGCCGATGAACCTTGTGGATAAAAAACGTGTAATTTATTATTATCTAAGATGTTAATTTCAACTGGTACATCTTTTTGTCTATATCTAAATTTTGCGCTTAAGTTGTTTTTATTGAAATCAGAATGGTTAAAAGTGTAATTTGAAGCAATTAAATTATTTGATAATAAATATTCTGGTTTTGAATTAGGTGCAACATATAAAATATTTTTAAAAACATCTCTACCACAAACATAATAAGGCTCACTCATACCACCTAAATTTAAACCTTTTCTTTGTCCGATTGTGTAATAAAAAGAACCAATGTGTCTTCCAACTTTATTATTTGTTGTTATATCAACAATATCCCCTTCTTGTGCAGGAATATAGTTTTGTAAAAACTCAGTAAAGTTTCTTTCACCTATAAAACAAATACCTGTTGAATCCTTTTTATCAGCAGTTACTAAATTTAACTCCTTTGCTATTTCACGGATTTCACTCTTTTCAAGATCTGATAAAGGCATTATTACTTTTTCAAGTTGTTGATGAGTTAATTGAGCTAAAAAATATGTCTGGTCTTTATTTTGATCTTTTGCACGATAAAGTCTTCCATCTTTAACTTTAGCATAATGACCCATTGCAATATAATCTGCTTTTAATTCATTAAAAGCATAATTAGCAAATGCTTTAAACTTAATATATTTATTACATAATATATCTGGGTTAGGTGTTCTACCTTTTTTATATTCTTCAATAAAATTTTCAAAAACATCATTTCAATATTCAGTCACAAAATCTACTCTATATAATTGAATACCAAGTTTTTTTGCAACTTCTTGTGCATCTTTATAATCTATTTCTTGTGGACAATTATCACCAATTGCAAAGTTGTTATTTCCTAAAATATCATTATTTAATGCACTGTCTCAGTTACGCATAAATAATCCTACAACTTCATACCCTTGTTTTTTTAATAAATATGCAGCAACTGATGAATCAACACCACCACTCATTCCTATCACAACTCTTTTCATATTAATATATATTATATATATTTATGTATATTTTAAACTTAAATTATGCTGGATTTTAATAAAAAATCAAGACTTTTTAATCTTGATTTTTTAATATTATTCAATGTAATCTGATGAAGGAAGCGACGCCAATCAATTAATTGCTTTTTGAATTGTACGTTGCATTGGTTCTTTTCTATGTCTATATTCTGCACCGTATTTTTGATCTGACATAACAATCAGAGTTTGTTTATGTGGTTCTCTGAAATATCCATCATATTCATAAAGCATAAAGTTTCCTAATGGGTTTCCTGCTATTGAAAACTCAGGGTGTTGTTCATATAATTTTTGTACTTCCCTACCACCAAGAACTGGGGCGATTTTATAATTATCTCTATTACCTTCACGTCAGTTATGATACCTTTTTGAACTTGCACTTTTTCCTAATTGAATACCTGAAACTGACCATTTATAATCATAGTATGTATTTGCAGGATGCTTAATATAACCATAATCTCTTGTGTCTCAGTGAGCATTTGTTACAAGTTCAGTTAGTTTTCAAAGTCATGCACTTCTTAATGAACCAGTTTGTGTTCCTTCTCCAACTGTGTAGTTTGATCCAGTTTGTGGAATAGCAGAGTTTAGGTATTTAAATAATGAACCAAATGCTTCTGTTGTTCAACCGTTATCAAAGGCGATAAAGTTCATTCATGAACTATCAATATTTGTATATGTTCCATAGTGAGCAAATTCAGAATTTTGAATATTTACTTTAATTCTTCCAGAGTCAAGTGCTCATGCTCTTGCTTCTTTTTGAGGATCGTTATATGTAGAATCATTTCTTAGAACTGCTTTTTGGTAATAATCATATTTTGAATCATTTAAATAAGTATCATTATTTGAATAAATAAATCTTGGATAACTTCTATTATTGTTATTATCTTTTACAGCAAAATCTGCAAATTCAAGTTTATATAAGTATCCAGCTTTAAATCCACTTAAATTATTAAATCTTAATGTTAAATTACCATTATTATTAGTTTCAGATTTTTGTAATGAATTTGCAGGAATAACTATATCTAATTCATGTCTTAATGATCTATTTTTAAATCTCGGATCTGACACTTGATTTCCTGTGTTTGCTGTTCCTAAGAATTTAAGACGAACTTCACTGTTTGTATCCATTGATAAATTAACAGAAGTTAAACCAATGATTTCAACAGTATATTTGTATGAAGATTCAATTAAATCTCGAGCACTAAGATTGCTTTCACCTTCATTTTGTTCGATTCAGTTAACACGAACATTTTCAGCAATAATATTGTGAATTGACATATTAAATGAATTATTTTGAGAAAGTGAGTTAACAAATTTTTGATTTGAATTTAGTACATCGTTATCATTTAAATTACCATTATCTGATCAAACGATGTTATCAAGTGTATAATCTCCATCCCTCATAAATTTATCTTTATTAAGTCTAAATTGAACAGTATCGGAATTTAATCTAACACCACTTGAAACAACTTTGCTTCCGTTGTTATTTACAACTAAATAAAGAGTTCTATTGTTGTGTTTTTGAGCATATCTTGATAATTTAACATTAACTAAAACATCTTCATCTGTATATCTTGATTTAACAGGATTAAATTGTGTAAATTCGTAGTAATTACTAATTGTACTATTAATATATGCATTAATTTGTTCAATATTTGTAAGTCTACTTTTAGCGTTTAAAAATTCTTGTTTTTTAGCAGTATTTACTGTTTTATTAATTTCATTATCAAGTTCAGCCACTTTTTGATTTCATTTATTTTGTGCTTCATTAATTACAGCATTTAATTCAGATTCAGTTACATTTGGATTAGAAATTATGCTGTTTAACCTGTTTTTATCATTTGATTCTAATTTTTCAATTGCTTTTTGTGCTTGTGATTTTTTAAGGTTTAAAATTTCATTAACTCTTGCAATTTTAGTTTCTAATTGAGATTGTGTAATTGATTGTGAATCAATATTACTGTTAAGGTTTTCGTGTGAAATTGTGTTTGCACTTAATCTGTTTATTAAGGTTTTTGCTTGTGATCTAAGTGGTTCAATTACTTCATTAACTTTTGCAATAGTTGTTTCATAATCATTTTGTGTATTAGAATTAGTAGTTAATGCTTTTCTTTGTGTATAAACAGAATTATCATTATTTAATCTTGCTAAAGCGTTATTAGCATCTGATTCTAAAGCATCAAGTTTATTTTTAACTGCTTGTTTTGCACTTAAAATATTTGAAATTGTTTCATTGTCATTGTTAATAATCGCTTCTTTTTCGCGTTTAAAGTTATCATTTGATAATCTTCTTAATAATTCAGTCGCACCTTCACGTGCTTTTCTTAACTCTTCTTGACGAATATAATCGTTAACTTGTCTTGTAATATTATCAATTTGAGCAACTGTTGTTTGCTGACCGTTGTTTAGAAGGTTATTGAATTCTGTTCTTTTTGTTGCATTAACAGATTGAAGTCTTTCAATTGCTTTATTTGCTTTTGATAAAGCATCTTGAATTGGTCTAACTTTTGCTTCAACTAAACCAACTTTTGCAGTTGTATCCGCTCTATTTAGTTCATCTTGTAATGCACCTCTATTTGCTTCAGGTATTGTACTAATAACTGTTTTACCTTGTGCAATTCTATTTTTAAGAGCAATAGCATTATCTTTAACACGATTATAAGTTGCAACAGTGTTTGCACGTCTTAAATCTTGTTGTAATGTTTCTTTTTGTGCTTCTGTAGAAAGTGAATTAATTGCATCTTCTGCATCTTGTTTTGCTTTTTCAATTTTTAAATCTTCGAAAATACGAGCAAGTTCTGGTTGAGTAAATGCTTGATTAATTCTGTTTTCTCATGCAGTTCTTGTGTTTTGTCTTAAACTATCTTTTGCAACATTAACTTTGTCTAATTCTCTTTTTACTTGATCTATTTGATTTGAAATAGAGTCAATTTTCGCAATTGTATCTGCTGAATTAGAATTTCTTAGATTACTAAAGTGAGTTTTGTGTGCTGGTGAATTTGCAAATGTTGAATCAATTTTAGATTGCAATGCATTAGATTTTGCAACTGTTTGTGATGCAAGATTTTTAAGTACAACTAATTGATCACCATTTGAATCAGCAAGAATAAGACGACCATTTAATTCTGAATGGGCATTTTCAGGTAGCTTATTAATTTCTGAAACTGTATCATTAAATATTTGTGTATACCTTGCTTGTGCTTTTGTTTTTTCAGAATCAACTACTGATTGCTCAGTTGCTCTTTCAACTGTTTGTCTTGGGTTTCTTTGCTCAGAACTTGGAAGTTTTGTAATTTCTGCAAGTGCTTGTTCTTTTGCAATTCTAAGATTTTCTGCTTCTTGAGCGATTTTGTTATCAATTTCTCTTTCTTTGTCTACTAAATTAGAATTTAAATTATCTAATTGAGTATTCATATTATTTTTAAATGAAGCATCTTTTACGCTAGCAAGTTTTGCTTTAAGTCTTTGAACTTCTTTTTCTCTTGCAATTTTCTTTTCGATTTCAATAATTGCTGATCTTGTGTTTGCTGAGTTTAATTCAGTATTAAGAGTTTGTTTTCTTGGTGAATCAGATAATTGATTTAACTTAGTTAATGCTTGTTGTTTTCTGTTATTTACAATTGTATTAATTTGATTATTAATAGTTTCGTATTTTGCTTGTGTAGGGTTATTGTTTGCAATACTGTTAATTTCTTGTTTTAATCTATTGTAATCATCGTTTTCGTTTGCATAAGCACCATTTAATAAATTATTTTCTACTTTAATCCTATTTATTTCAGTTTCAGCACTTGTTTTTAGTCTTGCAAGTTCATTATTTAAATTAGTAATTGCATTTTCAATTGCTTGGATAGTATCTGCTGGATTTGAATTTTGAGTTAAAACATTATTATTTGCATTAAATTTGGCTTTTAAGTTCTCTAATTCAATTCTCTTTAGTCTTAACTCTTCTTTTGCAGCATCTCTAATTTGATTTACAGCAGAAATTGTTGTTGCATTATTTATAGCGTTAAGTTTGTCATTTTTATTAACTAATTTATTAACTCATTGTTTTGCTTCTTCTTTTGCCGCCGCTAAAGCTTGATCTGCATTAAATTTCTCAATTGCTTCTGTTCTTATATTATTAATAGATGCAACAGAATTTGTTCTATCCACTTGTGAATTTAATTCACTTTGTTTTGTGGCATCAAGTCTTTGAATTTCTTTTTTAGTATATTCTTTTGCTTTTGCAATAATTTGACTATTTGCTTCATATAACTGTTTTACAGTATTTTTATCATTTAAGTTAAATTCACTTCCACCCTCAAGCAATTCTAATCTTTGTGATTCAACATCTTGTTTAACTGAATTAAATGTTTGTGTAGCATCATTGAATATTTTATTATATTCATCTTCTGTTGTTGCGTTTTTAAGATTTCTATCAAATCCAACTTTTGAAGTATGTCCTTCAAGTTTTGCAACCGCTTCTGTTGCTTTTTGTTTTGCTTGATTAATTTGTTCAGTTACTTTTTGTTTTGCTGTGTCAATTGCTTGTTTTGTAGTTGCAGAATTAATTTCGTTTAATATAGTTGCTTTTGATATGTTTGTATTTGAAAGCTTATCTGCTTCTTCTCTTGTATCTTGTTTTGCAATTTCTAATTCAACTGCATCTTTTTGAGCATTTATAGCGTTTTTGGTTGTTGCATTATTAATTTGGTTTTCAAAATCTGCACGTTTTTGAGGATCTTTAATTTTATTAAGATTTGCTTTTGCTTCATTTCTTAATTCGTTTAACCTTGTTTCAACAGCATTAATTAAATCGTCATATGCTTTTTGTGTATTAGTTGTTTTTGCTTGGTTTAATTCTGTTGTTTTTTCACCATCAAGTTTTGCAACAGCTGATTCAGCATCTTTTTGTTTATTAGAAATATTAGTTGCAACTTCTGTTTTAATTTGTTTAATTTCAGATTCTAATGTTGCTCTGTTTAATTTTGCTTGTAATTCATTTCTTGGATTATTATTTTCAGTAAGTTTATCAATTTCTGCTTGTGATTCTTTTCTTGCATCATCAAGTATTTTTTGACCTTCTTCTTGTTTTTTAATAATTGCTTCTGGATCGTTAGATGAAGCAACAAAGTTTCTTAATTCTGTTTGTTTGTCTTTTGAAACATCTAATTTATCAATAACTTCATTTGCTGCTGTTTTAGCGTTACTTAATTCAATTATTTCATTACGTAATGCTTGATCAACATCAGAAGCTAGTTTTGTTAATTCTGCTAGTTTTGAATCCTTGTCTGCATTATTAGTTGGACGAGTTGCTTTTATTGAATTAAGTTTTGTTTGATGAGGTTCTTTATTTCTTAAATCTTTAATTTTATCTTCAACAACTTTTACTTTTTCATAAACTGCTGCTGCGTTTTGTAAATTATTAATTTTTTCAAATGTGTCTGCTGATTCTAATTCAGTTGTTACTTGTGCTTTTTCTGTGAAGTCTCTTGAAGCAATATCAGTTTTAGCATTTTGTTTAATGGTATTAAATTCATTATCTAAATCTGTGATTAATGAATCTAATGCATTTTCGGAATCAATTGTATTAACTGTTCTTTCAAATCTTGGATATGAAGTTGAACCAACAAGTTTTGCAAGTTTTTGTTTTGCTGTTTCTTTTTTGTCATTTAAAGTTTTCTTAGCAGCATTTTCAACAGCTTTTACAGCATCTAATGTTGTTGCTGCTTCTAAATCTGAATTTAATTTTTCGTTATTAGTTGTAACTTTATCAACATATTGTTTTGCGTTAGTTTTAGCAGTTGCCAATCTTTTATCTTGATCTCTTTTATCACGATTAATTTCTGCTTCAATAGCATTTAATCTAATTAATGAACTTGCAGAGTTTATTCTACTTTCATATGTTTTCTTGTCTCAAAGTGGTTGAATTAATTTTAATAAATCTTCTTGTTTTGCTTTAACTTCTGCTTCTGATTTTATTCTGTTTAATTCTGAAACATTTGTTGCCGCTTCTTTTCTTGAAGTAAATCCTTGTTTTGCAGTGTTATCATCAACTTCATTAATTGCATTTTGTGTATTTTCTTTTGCAGTATTAAAAATTTGTGTTGCTTGATTTTGAATATCAAGAATTTCATTTTGTGATTGAGCGTTTTCCAATTGTTGTTTTAAGTTATTATAGTTAGCAACACCATTTGCTTTTTCAACAACTGCTTTTGCTGTGTTTTTAAATTCTTGAATTTTAGCATTAATTTTATCTCTTACAACTTTCGCTGCTGCACTTGTGTTTGCTTGGTTTAGTTCTTGTTCAAGAGTTGTTTTATCATTTAAATTATTTAACTCTTGTCTTATTTGTGTTTTTAATTCTTGTAATTCACGTTCTTCTTGTTGTTTGTATGCTTTAATCTTGTCATAAACAACTTTTAAATCATCAATAACACGTAAAAATTTATTTTTGTCACCACCAACTGTATGTGCTTGATTAATTTCAGTTGTAAATTCTGATTTTTTAGTTTCACTTTCAAGTGTATTAAGCACATCTTCAGCAAGTTTTTTAAGTAAATCATTACCTTTTTTAAGTTCTTCATCAAGTTTATTTGTAGTATCAGCACTTGAAATAGCGTTTATGATGTTTGTTTTTTCACTAGAATCACCAGGAATATTATTAATTTTTTCTGTGTAAGATGTTTTAACTGATTCTAAGTAAGATTTTGCTGCATTATCAACATTAGCAATAATTTCTGCTTCTGTTTTTGCATTATCATTAGCAGTAACTAATTCATTATATTTTGAAGTATGGAATGGTGCTTCAGAATCACGTCCACGTGCTTGGATTTTGGTGATAATACCATTTTCACCTTTTCTTGCTGCTTTTTGTTTATCAATTTCAGTTTGAACACCTTTAATAATTTCTTTAACTTTAGTAATTTCTTGTGTAGTATCTAATTCTGATTTTAATCTTGCTCTTTCAGTATTTGTGTCTAAAAGACGTTTGAGTTCTTCTTCTGCTTGTTCTTTTAATGAAGCTAGTTCACCAATTTCTTGTTTTCTTGCTTCTTGTGCTGCTTGTTTTGCATCTGCTAACTCTTTTGTTGTTTGAGCATTATTTAATTGTGTTTGAAGTTGAGCTTTCTTTGTTTGATCTTGTAATCCATCAATAATTGCTTGTATTTGTTCGCGAGTTATTTGATTTTCGAGATCTTTTTTAAGGTTATCTAAAGTTAGAATATCTGGTGCAGAGTTAATAGCACTTGTTAATTCAGTAACTTTTTCTTGTGATTTTACTTCTGGAAGTTTTGATAAAAGTTCTTGTTTTTCTGTATTGAATAACTGATCAGCACGATCTTTTATGTTTTTCATTCCAGATTCAGTTTGAGTTCCCGCAAGGTTATTTTCTTGTGTAGATTTTTCATTACGCCCATTTAATTGTTTAACAGCATCTGCTGCTTCTTGAAGTTTTTGAGCAAGATATTCTTCAATTTGTGCTTGCACACGTGCAACTTCTTCATTTGTTCTTGCGTTTTCTAAAACTTGTGCAAAATCTTGTCTTTTTTCATTATTGATATCAATTAAATCATTTTTTGAATTTGCAACACTTTTTAGTTGAGCAAGATTATTGTTGTAATTTTGTTTAGCATCAATTTCTTTTAAAAGTGCATCTAAAACAACTTTTGAAGTAGCAGCATTTATTCTGTTTTCAAAATCTTGTCTTTGTTCTTCGTAAACGATTTTTGAAGGTAAAGTAGCAATAACGCTTTCTTTTTCTTTTTGAAGTTTAATATCCTCTTGTAATTTTAATAAATCACTAATTGATTGTGCACTATCTAACTGATCTTTTAATCTACCTTTAACAGTTTGATTACCTACTGTTTCTAGATCTGATCTTGATTTTGCAACTTGTAGATTGTAAATATTTTGCATTTCTGCAATATATCCATCTAATCTAGATTCACTAACATATCTTTTATCTAAGGTTGCTAAAATATCTGAATATTTTTTGTGATTTTCTGCATCGCCGCTTAATTTAGCAAGTTCATTTTGGTAATCACTTCATTTTTGATCAATTTGAGCAAAAACATGATCCCTTACTTTTTTGGATTCTGACTCTGTAACTCAGTGTTGTCTTGGTAGTGTATTATTAGGATTTACAAGACGTTCTAGTTGTAATTGTGTTTCATTGTTATATTCAACAAGTTTTGTATCAATTTCAGAACTTAATGCATTTAATTCTGTTTCATTTTGAGCACTTAAAATTCTACTTTCAAGAACATCGTGTGTTTGTGTAGAAACATTAATAATTCTGTCGTTTTTTTCTTTAACTTCTAAACGAATTGTTTGTAAGCGATCAATTGCTTGTTGTTTTAATTGATCAATTACTATTTGTGTGTTTGCTTGATCAATTAATCTGTTTAATTCAGCATTATTAATCAATTTAGCCGCTTCTGCTTTGGCTTCATCTCTTAATTTTTGAACCTGAATATTTAATTCTTCTAAAATTTTATCAACTGTTTTTAAATCAGGTGAATGGTTGATATCAAAATCAAGTTTACGTTTAACTAATGTATCTTTTAATCTCTTAGCAACTTCTGCTTTGGCTTCACGTTTTTTATCTGCTAATTCATCTTGTTCTAAAGCGATAACTGTATCAATGTTTTTAACTAAATCTCTTGATTCAGCAAGCGTGATATTTTCATTATTTGCTTGATTTGTAAATAATTCTTTATTTTCATCTTTATATAAATTATTTACTTTTTCAAGAACAGTTGCCTTATTTGCAGCAATTTCATTTTTTTCTGCTTGTAGTTGAGCTTCAATTTCTGCTTGAATACTATTAATCGCTTCAACAGTTGGTGCTTCAGTTAATTTTTCTTGAAGATTTGCTTTTTCTGTTTCATCTTGAACAGTATCAAGTTTATTTTGAGCCATTTCTCTAGCAGTATCAATATTAGTTGCACCAACAACATCACTTAAAAGACTTTCAAGTTCACTAATATTTTTAGCTTGAATTAATTTTTCTCTAAATTCTGGTTTTTTAGGATTTTCATCTCTTAGTGAACCAAGTGCTAAAATAACTTCTGATTTTTTATCTCCAAAGGCTTTTTCTGCTTCTTTAATAATATCAGTGTAAGCAACTTCAGAATTAGCTCCACCAAAATCAAGTTTAAGTTTATTATTTAATGAATCATTACCAACAGTTTTATCAATAGAATCAAGTGCTTCTTGTCTTTTGTCTGATAATAAAGCTTTTGCCTTATTAACTATTTCAGAAACTTCTGTTGGTGATTTAGCTTTTTCTAATTCATCAAATAATGTTATTTTTAATGGATTAGAGTTACTTAATTTAACGATATCATTTTGTGCTTCATTTTTAGCAACAAGTAATTCTCTTGCTTCTTTTTCTAAATCAGCATCAATTTCTTTTTCAAGATCTTTTAAACCTTGAATTTCTTCTGATGATTCAATTCTTTTGTTGTATTCTTTTTTATCAACTAATTTATCAGTTTTAGCACCTAGTTTATCTTTAAGTCTTTCTAATTCGAGAACTAAATCAACTTTTTCTTCTAATTTATTAGCTTCTTCAAGTGAGTTAACAAAGTTTAATTCATCTCTTAAATTTGAAGCACTATCAAGATCTCTAATTTTGTTAATGTTTGCTAATAATTGTTCTTTTTGTCTTCTGAGCGCTTCTTTTTCTTCTTGTTCAGAACTTAAAATTTTATTTATTTCTTTTCTTGCTTCTACAAGTTTTGAAGCAATTTCATTTTGATCAATATTTGCTTGATTATTTGAATCTACAACCGCATTGTCTACTAATGATGTTAATCTTGTTTTTTCTGATTCATCATCTATATTATTTTTAATAAACTCTTTAAGTTCATCATGTGTTAATTTATTATCTGATTCAATACGTTTGTAATTATTTGCCGCAGTAATAATATTAACTAATTTATCAGAAGTGTTCGCTTTTTCTAATTCAGCTTGTAATTTTGTTTTTTCTGCTGTATGTTCAATTGATTCAATTGCTTTTTTAGCTAATTCTTTGTTTACTTCAAATTCGTGAATTCTGTCAATTTCTGATTTAATTTTTAGCGCATCATCAAGTGTTTGTGCATTTTGTAATTTTTCTTTAAGTTCTTGACCCTTTGTTTGGTCTTTAATTAAATCAGCTGTTTGTTGACCATTCTTTTTAGCTTCTTCAAAATTATCAATTTCAAGAGCTTTATTTAAAATGTTTAAATAATCTCCAGCAGTTGCATTTTCACCTAGTTTATTAAATTGCTCTTGTAATTTTGCTTTTTGATCATTTAAAGTATCAATTTTATTAATTGCTTCTTGAACTTTTTTACCTAAATCATCAAGATAATCCTTAACTTTAACAGTTATATCTTTGAAATCTTGCTCAGTTTTTGCATCAACAAATTTTAATTCAAAATCATTTTTGGTTGCATAATCTCCAGCAAGTCTATCTATTGCTGAATTACTTTTACTTTTGGCATCTCTTAAAATATCGTTTGCCATTTTACCAAGTTCTGAAATTGATTCATCTAGTTTTGCTAAGTTTAATTTATTAATTAATTCATCTCTTTTTGGATTATTAATTTTATTAATATCATTTCTAACTTTTTCTCTTAAACCTTCAAAGTCTAATAATTTATTAAGATCTTTTTCAACTTTTGAAAGTTCGTTAATATCCGTTGCATTTTGTATGTCTTTTCTAAATTTTTCTTTAATGGAATCAGAAAGATTTGAATTATCAAGTTTGTTTAATAAAACTTCTTTTTTTGCTCTTAATAAAGCATTTTCACCAGAGTTTTCTTTTAAATAATCTTCAATGTCTTTCTTGATATCAAGCAATGTTTCATCATCTTGTGCTTGATCGATTTTATTTGCAAATTCAGCATTTTTTTCTGATTCAGTAACTGACTTATTTAATTCTTTAACTTGTTTTTTTAATGCATCAAATTCACTTTGTTGTTCATCTTCAATAATACGATCAATTTTTTTAAGAATATCTTTTAAATCAGAAAGTTGTGACGCATATAAATCATCATAAACATTTTCTCTATCATAATCGTTATGAATTTCTCTTGCTTTATTAATTGCTTTTGTATATTGTTCTAATTCATCTTTTAATTTTTTAAGTTTTTCTAGATCTGTACCAGCTTTATCTAATTTATTATTGAATTTATCTTTTAATTTACCAGGGTATGTTGAAATAGTACCAGAGTTTTCGATCTGGATATTTTGAATATCTTGTTTTTGTTTATTTAATAAATCATTTAATCTTAAAAGTTGTTCTGTTGTATTGTCAATATAACTTTTTTTGGTTACATCTTGTTTTGCAACAATATTTTGTTTTAAAATATTTGCTTGTTCTTTATCTTGCAAATCATTTATTTTTCTATCAAATTCTAAGATATTATCAAGTGATTTATTTAAATCAATAGCGTGATTTACTAAATCTTCTAAGTTCTTAACTTCTGATAAACCTAATGAACTTACATCTACATTTTTAACAGATGCTTTCTTAGTATTAATAGAATCATTTAATGCTTGAAGTAAGTAATTTAAAACTCTTGCTAATTGATCATATTGTTCTGGATTTTCATAAACATCCTTAACATTTGATAACTGTTTATTTAATTTTGCAATTAACTTTATCAGATAAACCAGAGTTGTTAATACTATTGTTTACTCTTTGGTAAAGAGCTAAATAATCTCCTAGTTTTTCGTTTCATGTTCATAAAACACCTGTTGCTGTTGCAATAGAAATTAAAGCAGTAGAACCTGATAAAAGTAATGAAGATAGTTTCTTTTTGTTGTTAACCATAATAAACCTTTCAATAGTTTTTTAATCAATTTATTTTATTTGAACATAAATAAAATATTAATTTATAAATAAAAGAAAGTTATTAGATAAAAAAGTTTTATTAAAAATATGAAGTTAAATATATTTTTAATATATAGAAAATAAACTATAAATCTGTAATATAAAATGTATTACTTAGTACTAGTTAAAATTTATAAGTTTATTTATTTTTTCTTTTATTTTTCATTTCATAATATATATATATATATTAAAGGTAATTATATAGTATAAAAATAAAAACAAAAATATTAATTTTTGATAAATTATTATGTCTTTTTAATGTTTATTTTGTTGTATAAAATATTTTTTAAAAAAATAAATTTAATTATAAAATAACAAGTAAATTTAGCCTCAAAAATATTTTTAGAACTATAATATAGTGCTAAAAAAATCGTAATACGAACAAGTGGGAAAGATATAAAATATTTAAAAAAAGTAAAAAAATAGAGAAAAGGGTTTACCATCCTCTCCAAGTAAATATTAAATATTTTTATTCATGCATATCAAATATAATTCGTCAATTATATTTATCGATAGGATTTCTCCAACTGATTTGTTTCTGGTCAAATACTTTGTCTGGTTTTTCATCAGTTCTTTAGTACATAATTCTTATAGATAATTCACATTACCTTCAACAGACACACACTGTTTGGTATCGTTTTAAAGGCACCACCACAGTACTCATCAAACACAATGCGGAATTTACTAAAACATTTAAAACACTTAACACTTATTTCCACTTTAATCTCTTCTGTAGATTCTTACATCAAAAGTTGTTCCAAACTCAAGATTAAATGCTTTATGCGCGAAAACACATTATTCAGCCATCTATTTTTTTAAATTATACAATTTTTTTGAATTTTATTTTTAAATATTTTAACTATTTAAATCATTAAAATAGATTTATTT
>NZ_JHWE01000016.1 GCF_000622205.1 Mycoplasma leonicaptivi ATCC 49890 | reverse complement strand
ATTTAAGAAAAAATCTAAAATAATTGTTCATTCAGATCACGGATATCAATATTCATCAAATAGATATATAAAACTTTCTAAGAAAAATAATTTTAAAATTTCTATGGGTAGAGTTGGTAATTCACTTGACAATAGAGAAGCAGAATATTTCTTTTCTAATATTAAATCTGAAATGTTAAACAAAATTAATATTTCTAAATTAAATTTTTCTGAATTATTAAATCTTATAAAAAATTATGTTGATTGATATAATTTTGAAAGAATACAATCAAATTTACAATGAAAAACGCCTCAAGAAGTTTGAGACGTTAATAAGTATTAATGGTCTAAAATAGACTTCCATGTTTAGATTATCTTCTTTTAAATTATTTGATAAAGTAAATATTATTATTAATTTTTTCATAATCTTGAATTTTATTTATATGTTTATAAAAACTTTTAAAATTTTGAAATTCATCCTTAAAAAGGATTTTATAAACTAGTTCCTCAATTTGATACATAAGAATAATGTTTTCTTCATTTTTTAAAATACTTTCTAATTTAGAAAATAATATTTTTAAATCTTCTTTTGTGTATATGCTTGTTTTTCTTATAAAATTTGAGTATTTTATTATTTGTTCATCACTTAATTCATAAATAATTAGTGGATTATTAATATTTTTTCTTTTATTTCAATTTTTAATAGCAAAATTATATATTTTTAACTCTAAATAAAATAACTTAAACCATTTAGATCTGTAAATTTTTAAGTAAAAAAATAAAGTTGTTTTAGATAAAAAAATCTTATATAAAATTAATATTTTTATCGAAGACATAAGTAAAAACAGAAATAAAAATGATACACAGTAAATTGATATAAGTTTTATAGTTAATAAACTATCATTTTTAATAGTATTAAAATTTAATATTGTTTCTACTATTGTTTGCACAAAATAAAAAATACCAAATGAATAAGTAAAAATTAAAAAAATTGTTGGTAAAATATATTTTTTATTAAAAAATTTTGCTTTTTTATCAAAAAAGAAAGTATCATTTTCTAATAAAATCTTTTGATATAAAATAGATATTAATACCAGACTACAAACAATTCAAAAAAATAAATATAAAATTATATCTTTGAAATGTGAATCAAAATACATAAGATTAAATTAACCTAGATTATCTTCTTTTATTTTATTTGGCAAACTTTTAATATATCATCCTTTATTTTTATCAAAAACCTTTATTAAATTATTTAAGTATAAATAATTATCATCTTTTTTTAACATCTCATTAAGAGAATATATTTTATTTTCTTCTAAATTTTTAAAATAAATATTTTTTCCACCAAAGCCATTATTATTGTATTCACCATATTGTTCAGTTTCACCGATAACAACAAAGTTTGTTATATTTTTTAATTTTAATGCTTCTTTTATTATGAATGATTTTTTTTCTTCAATTTCTGAAAATTTATTAAAAGTATCTTGTAATTCTTTAACATCAGTAACTAGTGATTGAATTGTAATGGAAAAACCTAAAAAATTAAGAACATTTGAAATTGGTTTCTTTAAAACAGGTAAAATAAATTTTTTGCTATCTTTAACAAATTTTGAAAAAACTTCAAAAGTAAAACTTGATGATGCAACATTTTTAACAAAATCAATAATTTCAGTATATTGATTTAAATTTTTTATCAAATAATCAATATGAGTTAAAAAAGCATTAACAACAATTTGTATACCAGAAACAAAACTAATAACTGCAACTAATGGTGTGGTTAAAATTGCTGGTAAACCAAAACCAAAAAACGAAGCTATAAACGATCCAGCAGATAAAATTCCTAAAATAATTTGTATACTATTTAAAACCGTGCTTGCTGTTTGTAAAGATTTCTTTTTATTTAATAAATCCTTTTTTTCTTTTTTAAATTTTTCTATTTCTTCATTATATTCATAAATTTTTGAATAAATTTTTTTTGATGATATATCGGCGGATTCATTTATAAAACCATGCTCAGATTTTAATCTGATTTTTTTAGGTAAATCTTTTGTTTTTATTAAGTTTTTGTTTACGACGCTTTTTATTTTAATTATTTGTTCTTCTGATTTTCTTATAAAGATATTTGTATATCCATTAAATAGTTCCGTATCGCTTTTTAATTTATTTAAAATTAGATTTTTTTTAGTTGAATCGATATCAAGTTTTTTAACACTTTCGATTAATAAAACCTTTTTTTCTTCTTCCGATAATCTTGAAAATCTTTCACCATATTTTCCTTTATCTTTTGAAAGTTTATTAATTATTCTTTCAAAATTAGGATCAAATTCAGATGTTGTTGTATTTATCTTACTAATTATAGAACTATTTTGTGCATTAAAAGAATTTGCAACTGTTGCAACATTACCTAAAGTATTTATAAACTTAAATGTGTTATTCATAATTGTTTATTATTAAAACTTTATAAAGTTTTTAATTACAACATCAGCAATAATGTCGACTTTATCAAATTGAGCAATTCACTCATTGTTAATTAAAGTGTTTTGCGGAACAATATGATCAAAACAAATATTAACAAGTTTATCAAAACTTATTTCAGTTGAATTATCATCAACCCCAGGTACAAATTTTTCAGCATCAATAAATTTTTCAATTCTAATTGAAACAACACTTACTTCATCTGTTTTAGTATTTAATTTTTCTTTAATTTGGTTTAAATTACCTTTGAAAAAATCTAATTCATTTGGAAAACGTAAATCATCAATTATATACATACTATTTTGTTCATTTTTAGATGATTCAATTACTAAGTCTTTAATTTTATTAAAGACTTTTGAACATCAAATATTGTTATCTATTTTTCTACCTACTTCACCCATAGCAATTCAAAGAGGTCTTACAACTTCTTTATCTTTACCATCTCAATTTAACTCATTTAAAATTGGTTCAGTAATACTTTTAATAGGTTGTGCAAATGATAAAACGTGAATGTTATTGTTAAATTTTTCATTACATTTTTGTTTTATAGCATTAGTTAATAAACCTTTACCACTCCTTCTTTTTCCATTAATTAAAAAAATTATATGTTTTCTTTTCATAAAACTCCTTAAAATATTGTTTTATAATTATAATATTAATTATTTATCCAAGTATCAAAAAAATAAATTAATTTGCTTTTTTGTGGAAATAAAAATCACAAACAACACTAAAGGTTGTGAAGTGATTTTTTAACTTTATCTATTTTTTTATACAATTTTACACAAACATTTTTTGAAGCAATGTTGTTTTAATATTTTGCAGTTTTTCGAGTTTTTGCTTGTTTAGTTTAATGACGTTATCAAGAGTTGAAAAGAGTTTTGCGATTTTTTGTTGTTCTTGAAGGTTATTTGTAAAAAATATTTCAATATCTTTTACAACGTGACTCATTAATTTAGGATTACCTACTTCATATATAACATGCTGAAAAGTTTCTTTTTTGAATACATTTGCGAAAAATAAATTTGGTTCATATTCTTTTTTATCTAACACACCACAAACATTAGTTGCAAAAAAATTATTTTTTCTAAAAGATACTGTTCCTGCATTTGCACCATCCGTTGTTCAAGTAATACAATTATGAAACAAGTAATTTTTATAATAACCTAATAAACCATCATTTAATGTTTGTGAAGAATACACAGGATAAATATAATTACCATATTTAAATTTTGAAATACTTTTTTGGTCTAAAACTAAACCTCTTTTAATAGTAAATAATGCACCAACATTATTTTTTATTCACTCACCTTCAAACCCTTCAAACCTAATTTTTGGGACTAAATTATCTTTATCTGCAAACATTTTTTGTAATAATTCTTTTTTAATGTTTTCGAGTTTTTCTATTTTTTGATTTTGAGTATTGATTTGATTATCGATGCTATTGAAAAAAGATAAAATGCGATTACTTTCTTTTAATTTAGGGATTAATATAGATTTGTTTTTAACATAAGTTATATAGTGTCTCGCATGACCATATGATTCAAAGTTTACGCTTTTTAATAAGAAATATAAAAATTTAATATCAAAATCACATTTACTTAAAAGGAATTTTAGTGCACTTGACCTAACTAAAAAAGGGAAATCAACATATTTTATTTCTTGTGTAAAATCATCAAACAATATACATTCATCATTACAAATATTTTTTTCATTTGTATAACCTAATATAAATGCTTTATTAGCAGTTAAAACAGGTGTTTTTCCTTGTTCAAAAAAAACGTTATGTGTTGATATATATTTATCTGGTCTTTTGTAATGAAATAATTCTCGAATTGTTACATTTTCTCACTCTGCTTCAAATCCTTCAAATCTAATTTGAGGTCTGCTCTCTCTCTCTCTCATCTCTATTACTCCTAACAATTTTCTTTAATTATATTATTTTGATTAAAAATGAAAAAAGAAAAAGTCTATTTTGAGAAAATTTCATGAATTTTTTTTAAAAAAGTTTATAAAAAATAATTTCTTTAAGAAATTATTTTATTTTAAAACAAATAATTTTTCTGATACTTGTGCTTTATTTGCTAAATCTGAAATATTGTTTAATTTAGAAAATTGTGTTGTTGATAAAACAATGTGGTTATCAATATTTTCGTTTTTAAAATTATCAAGATTAAGTTCTACAATTTCTTGACCGGCTTCAACTGTTTCGTTAAGTTTTACTTTAAAATTAATACCAATACCGTTTAATTTATAACTATCAAGACCTAAAATAACAACAAGTTCATTACCACAAACAGAATTAAAAATAAATTGGTTTTTGTTAGCAGGTAACATTGTAACTTTACCTTTAAATGGTGCTTTAACAGATAATTTTGATGAATTTAAATCAAATTTAATTGCAAGACCATTTCCTACTAAGTTATTTGAAAAAATACCGTCATTTAAATCTTTAAGTAAAACAATTTCACCAGAAACAGGAGCAAGAACTTCCATTTCATTGGAATGTTTTACATCTGTTTTTTCTGATTTTGAATCATTTGTATCAGATTTAATTTCAATGTTTTGTTCTTTTGATTTTAATAAGTTAGCATATTTTTTTACTTCAAAATTAAGTTCTTCAACAATTTCACCAAGTTCAACTTGAATATGTTTTGCACCTTCAAGAATTAAGACTTTTTTAGAACCAAGTTTTTTTAATTTCTCTTCTGAGACTAAATTAACATTTTTTACATCATATCTTAATTCTGAAACACTATTATTAAAACCTAAAATATTATTTATCCCTCCAAAAGCTTCAACTACATCTAAAACTTTTTTAGGAACTTCATTATAGCAAACACAACCAAAAAAAGGTTTGCATGGGCATTTATTTTCTGTATTCGACATTTTTACCTCTTTTATATTAAATTATTTACCATTAGTTAGTAATTGTACGAAACTTACAACTTCTAATGATGCTCCACCAACTAAGAAACCGTTAATATCTTTTTGTTTACTTAATTCTTCAATATTTTTAGGAGAAACTGAACCACCATATTGCACTACTAATTCATTTGATGTTAATGAATGTATGTATTCACATATATCTTGAGCAATTTCTGGTGTAGCAACCTTACCTGTTCCAATAGCTCAAATAGGTTCATAAGCGACAACTATTTTTGAATAATCTAAATCCTTAACAGAATTTTTAATTTGTTTTTTAACAACCTCTTTTGTTAAACCTTTTTCATATTCTTCAAGTGTTTCCCCGACACAAATCACAGGTACTAAACCATTTTCTAATGCTATTTTTGCTTTTTCATAAACTAAATCATCTGATTCGTTATGATACATTCTTCTCTCAGAGTGACCTAAAACAACAAAAGAAACACCTAAGTCTTTTAACATTTCAACAGATACTTCACCTGTAAATGCTCCTTTTAGATGTTTTGAAACATCTTGTGCAGCAATTTTTAAATCTTTTAATTCATTATTTTGAAATGCAGATAAGTTTGTAAATGGTACTGCGATCCCATAAACAATATTATCATCAATTAAATCTTTTTTATTATTAAATTCAATAACTAAATCTTTTAAAAATTTTTCAGTTTCTGAAAAAGTTTTATTCATTTTTCAGTTACCAATAATTACTTTTTTAACCATAAAACTCCTTGTTTTTTATATTTATATATTTTAACAAAAAAAAGTTTTTTTATTATTTTTTTCAATTTTTATAAAATATTTTAATAATAATATATGAATAACAAAAACAAGGGAAAATTTTTAGAAACAATTATTAACAAAACTCTTAATTACTATTGAGAAAATAATATTGCTTTTATAGAGAAAAAAGGTCTTGATATATGATTTAAAGAAGTTGAGCACAATAATTTTAAATTAAAATTAAACAATGCTGTAATTGCAAAGAAATCCACCGTAGATTATATTGGTATGTATGAAGGTCGATTTATTTGTTTTGAAGCAAAAACAACACAAGAAGATAGATTTAATTTGCAAAATATAAAACAACATCAGTTAAATTACTTAAATTTAATTCAAAAAAATGGTGGAATAGCATTTTTTATAATTTATTTTTCTCATAGAAATAAATTTTTAAAAGTTAATTTAGAATTTATAAATAAATATTTTGATTCTGAAACCAAAAGTTTTATGTATAAAGACGTTTTAAAAGAATCAAAAGAGTTAGAATTAAATTTCCCTTGTGTTTTAGAATTTATTTAATTTTGATAAAATCAAGCAATGGTAAAAATGAAAAATAAAAATAGAAATTTATATAAATTGTATTTTAAACTACAATTTAGCACTAAAAAATTTTATATCGTTTCTTTGTCTTTCTTTTTAGTTTTTTGATTAATAACAATAATTGATTTTTTAATAAAAAAAGAAAATCCAAATTATCAATTTGTTGATTCTCTTGCTTTGTCGTCTATTATTTTGTTTATTATCAATTTATTTGCAGTAGGTTTATCTATTGGTCTTTTTGCTCATACAATTCAAAAAATAAGGTTATCATCTGAAAACTTTAGAAAAAGAAGTGAAAATAGTAGAATAAAATCAATGAGTCAAACTGAAAAGATTGTTTATGAAAAAGAAAAAGCAAACAAGCAAAATTACGAAATTCCTGAACAAATTTTTATTAAAAAATCTAAATTTAGCTATTACTTTAATTTTATTATATACACAGTTGTTTTTGTTACTTTTATTATTTTGCAATATACCTAAATTTTTAAATCTATTAACAATTTATAAAACATAATCCAAAATAATTAAAGATTTAAAGAAATAATATATTATTTATATATGATAAAAACAATTGATAACAATGACATAAATGAAATTTTAGATTTTTTATACAAACAAGATTCTAAAAAATATTTATTTTTAATTTCGGATATTGAACAATTTGGATTAAATAATGAAAATGTTAAAACTTATGTTATAAAAAATAAAGATAGTTATAATGCAATATTTTTAAAGTTTTATACCAACTTAGTTGTTTTTTATGATGGGAAAACTCAAATAAATAAAAATGAGTTTTATAAACTTGTAAAAGAAAACAATATTAATAATTTTATTTTTTGTTATGAATTTTATGAATTCTTCTTTAAATTTATTGATGAGTTTCAGATTAAACAAACTTTATATACACAACAAATTGCAACACTTCATCAATTAGATTTTGAAAAAAATGTGAATTTAAACGATTTAAAAGCGAAAGAAATTGAATTACAAGATCTTGAAAAAGTAATTGAAGGTAGGTTAAAAATAAAAGAATTTGGTGGTTTAAGCAACCAAACAACAGATATTAATTACTTAAAAAAATCTTTTAACGATGGTTATTATTTTGGTTATATTAAATATAATAATCAAAAGAATGAAATAATGTCACATGCTGCAATATCTGCTAAAAATAAAAAAGTAGCAATGATTGGTGGTGTTTATACAGTTGAAGAATACAGAAGACAAGGGCATGCACAAGATTGTGTAATTTCACTTTGTAATGAAATTTTTAGAAGAAAAATGACACCTATATTATTTTTTAGTAATCCTAATGCTGCTTCAATGTATTATAAACTTGGCTTTAAAGATTATGATAAACTATATGTTTCTTCTGTTTCAATGGATGAAAAATAAAATATCACAAAAGTGATATTTTATTTTCTTATTTTAAAGAATTAAGTGCAAGTTGAACTAGTGTTTTTACCATAGCACCTGTTGGTCTTCCACTTTGTTCTGCTGTTCCAGCAACATCTAAGTGAATATATTCAACATCTTCTGTAAATTCTTTTAAAAACATTGCAGCAGATGAACTTCCTCCACCAGCACCAGATAAATCTGTATTTTTTAGATCAGCAACTGGTGAATTTTTAATTTCTTTTGCAAAAGCTTCATCCATTGGCATTCTTCAAACGAGTTCGTGTTGATTATTTGCAGCTTCTAATAATTCATTTCATGCTTTATCTGTTGTTGATCAAACACCAGTATATGTACTTCCTAAGGCCACTAAAATAGCACCAGTTAAAGTAGCTACATCAACAAGTCTTGTTGCTTTTAAGTTTCTTACAGCATATGTTAATCCATCAGCCATTACTAAACGTCCTTCAGCATCTGTGTTATTAATTTCAACTGTTTTTCCGTTCATAGAAGTTCAAACAGAATCGGGAAGCGAAGCATCACCATTAACTCTATTATCTGTAATACACATAATTGCAGAAACATTTGTTTTTGGTTTTAATTGAGCAATAGCTTTCATTGCAGAAGCAACAAATGCAGATCCGGACATATCAAATTTCATTCCAAGCATTGAACGTCCAGGTTTTAATGAATAACCACCTGAATCAAATGTTATACCCTTACCTACATAAACTGTTTTTTCTGAACTTTGTGGATTTCCATTGTATTCAATAACAACAACTCTAGGTTCATACATACTTCCCCTGTTAACTGAAAGTAATAGACCCATTCCAAGTTTTTCGATTTCTGCTTTATTTAAAACTTTAACTGATAAGTTTGAGTATTGTTTTAAATCATTTTCAACATAACTTGCTAAATATTCAGAGTTACAAATGTTTGGTGGCATAATTTGTAAGTTTCTTGCAAAATTAACTGCATCACTTAAAATTGACACCTCTTCAAATTTTTTCTCATATTTTTCTTTATCTGCTTGTGTTAATAAACTAACATTAAATTTTTCTTCTTTTTTAGAAGTTTTGGCTGAGTAAATATCCGCATTAACATAATTATATGCATCTGTAAAAGCAGATACAACACAAGGAATACATACTTTCCCTTTTACAAATGAATCTAAGTTAATTTGTAAATCTCTTGCTTGATTTGTAAATAAAGTTTTTGCAAAATTATAAACACTTTCATATTTATATGATTTTTCTTCACCCATATAAACAAACGCTTCATTTTTATCAAAAAATTCTGTTACATATCCATTTTTTTTAATAATGGTTGCATCAAATGAATCATCTTTAAAAACAGCATTTAAAAGCATTGAATGATTTCTTGTTTTATCGATTGTTTTGATTTTCATATTTTATCTCCTTTAAATTTAATTTTACACTAATTATTTTCTAAATTAACTATAAACTCAACAAGTGTTGCAACAAGAACACCTTGGGGTTGACCTGCAATATCAGCAGTACCTGCAACATCACAGTGAATAAAATCAATATCTTTTGTAAATTCTTTTAAAAACATTGCTGCTTGACTTGAATCTTGTCTTACAGTTTTACTTCAAGATGCTAAATCAGCAACTTTTGATGATTTATTTCCTTTATTAAAATCTTCATGTAATGGCATTCTTCAAACTTTTTCTTGTGCAATTTTTGCTGAATTTGCAAAAACTTCTCATTTTTGATCATTAGTAGATCAAATACCTGAATAAACGTGTCCTAATGAAGTTAAAATTGCACCAGTTAAAGTTGCAACATCTATTATTGTATTTGGTTTAATAATATCTGCTGCATAATAGATACCATCAGCAAGAACTAAACGACCTTCTGCATCAGTGTCAACAACTTCAACTCATTTACCACTCATTGATTGATAAACATTTTCTGGTAATGAAGCATCTGCATTAATTCTGTTATCAGTTATACACATAATAGCATATGCATTAACTTTTTCTTTTAATAAAGCAAGAATTTTAACGGTGTATGCAGCAATAACAGATCCAGACATATCAAATTTCATACCATCCATATGGTAACCTTTTGTATTAACACCTCCGGTATCAAATGTTATTCCTTTACCTACAATAGCGGTTTTGTTTTTAGATTTTTTATTACCATTATATGATATTATTACAACTCTAGGTTCATGTGTGCTACCTTTGTTTACAGATAACAACAGTCCCATATTTAATTCTTGTATTTCTTTTTTAGTTAATGTTTTAACATGTAAATTCTCTATACCTGAAAAATCTTCAGCAATTTTTGCTGCTAACATTTCTGAATTTAAGAAATTTTCTGGTGTTATTTGTAAATCTCTTGTTTTTTGAACTGATTCAGCAATAACATTTAATTTAAAGACTAATTTTTCAATTTCTTTTCCTGGATTTTCAATATATAAACACATTTGATTTTCTGTTTTATTCGATTCATTTTTTACATTTGTTTTTTTAAATAATTTTGCAATTGCAAATTCATAACTACTTATAAAAACACGTAATAAATCATTAATTGCAAAATGTTCTTGAAATGATTTAACATCAACTAAATAATTTCTGTTTAGTGAACTTGAAAAACTTTTAACTCAAATTGCAAGTTTTTCAAGTGTTAGTTCTTTTTTGTCAAAATATACATATGAAATTTTTTGTGATATGTTATCTGTAACTTTTGAATCTTTTTTTGCTATTCATTCAACCGAATTATCACAACTGATTTTTAATAATTGGTAGTTATCTAAATTATTTTTTACTAATTTCATCTTCACTCCTTTTTAATAAATATAAGTTAATTGCTTCTGATGCTGAGGTTCTATACGCTCGTATTAAACCACCAGCACCAAGTAAAATCCCGCCAAAATATCGAACAACTACTACTAATATATTAGATACTTTTTTAAGATTTATTAATTCTAAAATCGGTTTTCCGGCTGTACCTTTTGGTTCTCCATCATTGTTCATCCCAGCATTTAAAACACCATTATTTGATGTTGTAAAAGCATAACAGATATGTCTTGCTTTTTTATGTTCTTGCTTAAGGTTATTAATAATTTCTTGTACTTGATTTTTATTATTTATTTCAAAATAATAAGATACAAATCTTGATTTTTTAACAATTATTTCTACCTCGTTATTAATCAAATGTCACACCTTTTAAATTTTTTACTCATTGTAAAAAATGTTTTTGAGCTTTTTCTAAATCCAACTTACCTTTTTCTTTATAAAATTTGAAATGCTTGGCATATTTATGAAAACAATCAAAAACTTCTATTTCATCTAAACTTGGTTTTTGAGTTATTTCTAAAAGTTTTTCAGGATAATATTTAGAAACAAGAATTCATATTTTTGTAGAAATATCTTTTTGAGAAAAAATTTCACCTTTTATAGAACCTATTGCTAATAATTTAATAGGTACTTCTTGATCAAGAAATTTTGGCAAAAGAATTCCTGGTGTGTCCAGAAAAAGAAATTCATTATTAATAACTCATTTCTTTTCACGAGTTACTCCTGGCATATTAGCTACTTTAAGTTTTGCTTTTTCAGAAACAAGGTTTATTAAAGTGCTTTTACCACAATTTGGAACACCTATGACAAAAGATTTTATTTTTGTTAAAATTATCCCTTTTTTACGATCTTGTTCAATTCTTTTTTTACTCATCTCTTTTAACTTATTTAAAATTATTTTTTTAGATGATTGTTTTCTTAAATCTAATCATAAAATTTGCTCATTACCAAAACGATTATTTATAGCAGATTTTTTACTTGTATCCATTAAATCACTTTTAGTGATAATAAATAAACGTTGCTTATGTGGTGCAATTTTATCAAAATCTTCATTATAAGAACTGATTGGACACCTTGCATCTAAAACAACAATAAAAATATCAGCTAAATTAGCATTTTCTTTTATTTCATTAAAACCTTTGGCCATATGGCCTGGGTATCATTGAATTAAGTTTTGATATTCTTTTTGATTTTCTTGATTATTCATTTTTACCTTTTTGATATAAATCTATTTTTTGTGTTAATCTTGATATTTCTAAATCTTTTGTTTTAATTTGTGAAAATAAATTTTGCATTTCTTTTTGAATTGTTCCTAATTTATTTTGAGTTTCATTAAATTGATTATTAAACTGATTTATTCAATTAATGATTAATTCTAAAAGCGAGTCTACTTGTTCAATATTGTATCCTTGTATTGAAATAGGGATATTTTTTTGTTTTATAAATTTTATTAGTTCTTCAAATTTTAAATTATCCATTAAAAACCTTATTTAATACAATGGCACAAGCACAAGCTACATTAAGACTTTCAAAGTTAATTGGAATATAAAGATCACAATCACTTAATTTTTGAATATTTTGAGAAATACCATTACCTTCATTACCAAAAACAAATGCAATATTATTTTGTCTAAATTGTACATCATTAATTTTCTTAGCATTTTTCGATAAAAGAGTTTGATATATTAAAAAACCTTTTTTTTGCTTTAAATTATTTAACAATAATTCTAAATTATCAGTACAAAATATGTTAACACTAAATAAAGCACCTTGTGAAGATCTGATAACTTTATCATTATAAATATCAACATTATTTAAAATAATTGTATCAAAGTCAAATGCTTTAGCGAGTCTGATTATTGTTCCAATATTTCCAGGATCTTGTAAATTATCTAAAACTATTGCTTTATTAATTTTAAATTGATCATTTGTTTTAAAATTGCATAAAGCAAAAATATTTTGGGGAGATTTTTGTTCGGATAAATAAGGTACTAAATCATTTGAAATTAATGTTGAATTAGGAAACTTAGCAAATCCTTCAACTTCAAAAATCTCTTGCACAATTCCGGGTATTTTTAGTGCTTCTTCAACAATGTGATATCCATTTATTAAAAACTGTTGTGATTGTTTTCTATATTTAGATTGCTGCAAACTTTTTAAATATTTAATTTTAGGATTTTGTCTACTTGTTAAAATCATTTTTTAATAAAAAATCTTTACCTTTTTGAACTTCGTATAGTGATAAATTAATAAAATCTAATTGTCTCATAATCTCATATCCTATAACACAAACGGAATTAGAAAGATTAATTGATCTCATTTCAGAAACCATAGGAATTCTTAAACAATTATCTAAGTTGTTTTTTAATAAATCTTTATCAATACCAGTAGACTCTCTCCCAAACATAACTCATATTTCATTATTTTTTTGATACTCAGTTTTATAATTAACATCAGCATAAGTTTTTAAACCATATCTTGTTATGTAATAGATATTTTTATATTGATATTTTGCTAAAAAATCATTAATTGAATGATGAATTTCATGTCTTATATCACTTAACATTCTTCCAGCACCAAAACGCTTCAAATATTTTGGATGTAAATCAAAACTAATTGGTTTAATTATGTGTAATTTAGCACCAAGTGCATATGCTGTTCTAATTATACTTCCAGTATTTTGTGGAATTTCTGGTTCAAATAATACAATATTAATCATAACTATCTTTCTGTATTTAAGTCTAAATTAAGTGTTAATTCAAAACTACCTATTTTTACATCTGAGTTGAATAAATCATAATGAAAAATAAAACTATTTTGCGTAAAGTTTTTATATGTTCATAAACTTTTTAAAGGTATTTCTAAGGTTTGCTTACCATTATTAAAATCGAAAATAAATTCTTTTTCTTTTTCAAATTCAAGAAAAATTGAGGCAACACCTGAATTTATTGAAATTTCATTTTCAGAAATTTCAATAAGATTTTTTTCATTATTAACAGGATTGTTAAAAGAAAATGTTGTTATTCCATCTTCTGATGAATATGTTAGTAATTCAGTTGTAAATTTAGTTGTTTTAGGTTCTTCACCTTGATGGATAATTGAAGTAAAATTAATTTTCATATTTTTTTAATGCTTTCATAATGTAGTCAAAACCAAATAAATAAATTGCTTTTGCTAGCTCTGGACCATGTTCTTGTGAAGTGGAAGCAAGTCTAATTGGCATAAATAATTTTTTACCTTTTACGTTTAAATTAATTGAAGTTTGGTTTATTGCATTTTGTATATTTTCAACTTTAAATTCGTTTTCATTAGATAATAAAACTCTAAATTCATTCACAACTTTTAAATCTTGTTCATCGAATTCAACTTTAGTACTTATCGGATTTGTGTATAAACTAAGATTTGATTTTAATTCAGAAATGGTTACAGCATTTTGTTTATATGTTTCAATAAACAACTCAAGTCATTCTGAATTAAACTCATTATTTTTTATATCTAAAAATTGTTTTAATTCTTGATTGTTAGTATTTTTTAAATAATACTTTGAAAATCAATTCATTTTAGAAATATCAAATTTTGATGGACTTTTACTAAGTCTGTTTGGATCAAATTTTTTAATAATTTCCTCTTTTGACATAATTTCAGTAGCATCTTCACTTGTTCAACCTAAAAGAGTTAAAAAATTAAAAATTCCGTGGGGCATATACCCTTCGTTTTTATAATCTTCAACAAATTGTTTAACGCTTAAATCTCTTTTTGAAAGTTTTTTACCTTCCATATTTGTAATTATTGTTAAATGTCCAAATTCAGGTCTTTGCCAATTTAACATATCATAAAGTGCTAATTGTTTAGGAGTATTTCCAATATGTTCTTCACCTCTTAAAACATGAGTAATTTTCATATCATAATCATCAACAACAACAGCAAAATTATATGTAGGGAACCCATCAGATTTGTAAATAACTCAATCGCCAATTTCACTAGAATTAAAGATAATTTCACCCCTAACAATATCATTTCATTTATATTCTATATTTTTAGGCATTGCTAAACGAATTGAATATTCACCAGCATCATATCTTTTTTGTTTTTCTGCTTCAGATATCTTTAATCATTCACGATTGTATCTAAAACTTGGAATGCCGGATGCATCGCTTTCTTCCTTTTGTTTTTCTAATTCTTCAGTAGTGTCATAAGCAATGTATGCAAATTGTTTTTCTAATAAAAAGTTTGCAATTTCTTTATATCTATCTAATTTTTCACTTTGTCTATATTTACCACATTCAGGATTAGGATTCAATGGTGATTCATCTGGAATAATACCTAGTCAAGCAAGGTTTTCAAGTTGTGACCTTTCACCATCTTGCACATTTCTTTTTATATCAGTATCTTCTAATCTAAAAATAAAATCACCATTAAAATGTTTTGTAAATAAATATGAAAATAAAGCTGTTCTTGCTCCACCAATATGTAAATAACCAGTTGGGCTTGGAGCATATCTTGTTCTTATTTTTTTCATTTTTCCCCTTTATATTGTTAAAAAATAAGATGTTAATATCTTATTTTTTTATTATTTTTTAAATTATTAAACTTTTTAAACATTGAAGTTTCTTCTAAAAGACTTTTTTTACCATTATTTAAGTACATTAAATATTGAGATTCACTTATTAGTTTATCATTATATAAAATTTGAATGTAGTATTTTAATATATCTTCTTTAAAGAAATATTGATTTGAACTATATAAACTAACAAGATTTTGCACTTCGTTAAATATTTTATTTTTTATATTTAATGAATATTTATATTTTTTAGCATTTTCGTGAAACTCATCTTTATCAACAATTTGTAAATCTTTATTTGGATAACTTTTTAAATCTAAATCATAATCAATAAACTTAATTGTATTATCTTCAAAAATTGGATATGAGGCTAAATTAATATAGTATAAATTACCATAGTTTTTCTTTAACATTACTATTGAATTATAAAATGATTTTTTAGGTATAAATCAAAGAGCATCATCTTTATAAGTTCAGCCTTTACTTACTTTAAAAGATTCAATAACTCTTGTTCCTTTTAAGGACAAAACGATATGTTTTTTATTATGGAAAATAACTTTAGCATTGCATCACTGTCGATAAAGTTGTGAATTATGTTTATAAGCTTGAACATTAATTATCATTCCGACTTTAATATCACTAAAATCTCACTCCATTTTATTTAACCTTTCTGAAAATAAACTCATTATTATCTTTTTCTAAATAAAATTTATTAAATCTTATTCCAGTTGTTGATCTATTACTTGTAACTTTTCTTTGTGGATTAAGAACGTATTCCTCGGAGTTTATTATTTCATCATCAGAAACTTCATTATCATTATTTTTATCCATTCAAAAACTTACTTTATTATTTTCTGAAATCTTAACAAAATCTTGTGTAATATAACCATAATAATGTTTTTCAGGATAAAGTCTATTTTGAATTTGTTGATTACGTTCTTTTGAAATTTGACTACTTTCAAAATTATCTACTGAATCAAACATTTTTGCTCCTTGATCAAACTCTTTATGACCAAAGAAATTAAATGAATCTAAGTACCTAAATTTAGTATGTGAAAGAACTTTATTATTAGCATCTCTAACAACAATACCAGTTAAACTTTTATCTTTTAAATAACCTGAAAACTTAATTTCATCAGATGTTTTTGGATCGTTTATAACATAATCTTTTTTACCGGCTCATTTTCAAGTATTTTTATAATAAATTTGTGAAATACTTGAACCATAATTCATTGTATCCAAGAATAAATTGTAAAAATCTTGTGACCTATTTCTTGTTTTTTCTTTTGGTAATTTACCTTCTTGTACTTCCTCATATTCTCTTATACCGGTGAAAGTACGGACTCTTTTTCTTACTACACCATTTTTATAAACAAATGGATCGATATTAAATACTGAATTAGGATACATTGTAGCATTGATTCTTGTTCTACGTCCTTCTGGTGCATTATCACCTGGGAAACCATCTTGAAACATTCCTTGTCTTTGTAATGAATCAAAATTATTTAAAAATACTCTTGATCAATCTTCTGAATAAGAAAGTGGTGTAAAGATTCTTGAATCGGTATTATTTTCATCTTTTTTAGGATAAAAAATACCAAAAAATCCTATTGATGATGTATTATTTTCAAAAGCTTTTAAACCAGGATTAACGTCATTCATAGAGAAGTAAGATTCAAATGCATATTTTGAATATTCACGTGGTACAAGTTCTGTTAATGAATAATTGTATTTAATTCTTTTGATATCAAAAGTAAATGAACGACTCGGAGAAACTGCTAAGTTACTTTCTGAACCTTGAACATTATTTGGAAGTTGAATATCATTTGCGATTTTTCATAATTCATTAATTGAAAACTTATTAAATAAGAAACCACTAAAAGTTGCAGGATTAATTCCAAAAAGTTTTAAAGCCTCATTATTTAAATATGCTTTTTTATCTACATCAAAATTTAATAAATTGTAAAAATTATGAGCAAATTTGGCATTTCAATATTGCCTTGAACCATGTTGATGTCCATCAGAAGCGTTTTGTGGATCGTAATAGATTTCAACTCTTTGCTCTTTATCTAAACTAGGAATTTCATTGATCTTTATCGCACCATCCTTTTCAGGTATTGCAGTTTCTGCATAACTATAAGATCAGTGGTGTAAATATTCATGAAAGACAGTCGGCATTAAACCACCAATTATTTGATAAGTTGAAAATCCTTTTTCTGAAACACTACTTCCGTTTATAAAAATATTTCTTGTATCAGGGATATATAAACCATTAGCAAAATTTGGTATAACTTCAAAATTATTAACATTAATTGCTTCTAAGTCAAAAACTTCTGGTCCATATGTAACTTTTCTTTTAAATTCTTGTGCTAATAATATAAGACCATCAATTCCAAGTAAATAAACATGTTTTTTGGTGTTATTTTCTGTAATTGTATGGTAACTATAATCTCTAAAAATAACATTGGTGTATGGATCTTTATATTCAAGATATGTTTGTTTTCCATCAGTTATTTCATATATAGTTCTTGAATATAAATTATAATTTTTAACAATTTTATCACTTTGTTCTTCAGAGATATTTGGTGCTAAACCTATTTCTTCTTTTGTTATAGGAACTAAATAATCTATTTTTCAATTTTCTAATGTATATTTTGTTTTTTGATCAGAAATTTTTTCAACCTTAACCTTTAAGTTCGGATCATATTCAGCATCTGAATTTTTTATTTCTGTTTCATCATCAGAAGGGTTTTCAGGTTTATTTGTTCCTGCGTTATTTGGGGTACTATTAACATTATTATTATCTTGTGAAGATTGATCGTCAACTGTATTTTTTGGTGGTTGTTGTAAATTAGAATCATTATTATTTGTATTACTATCATTTGATGCTTTTGTAGCATCATTATCTTTTTGAGGATTACGCTTACCAGAAGGATTTTGAGGGTCAAAAACAATACCTGTTATTGGTGCTGTGTCATCAATAATTATTCCAGGTTTTTCATTTCCTTTTTTATTAGCTCTATCATTATTTTTTTTACCAAGTAAAATTTCTTTTCAATTTATACATGAAGAACTAATCAAAGGTACACTTAAAAATATACTTGTGATAATACCGCTTTTAACTATTTTTTTTAATTTCATAGCCCCTCCTAAATATATTTATTAATTATAAATTATAAAAAAATGTAATTAAATTATTTTTTAGTCTTTTTAATTAACTTTTAGTACTAAAAACAAAAATAAATTTTGATATTAAACTTTTATTTTTAAATTTACAAATATTATTTTTATTAAAATTTGTAATATTATTTTTAGACCAAAAATAAAAAAACATCAAATATTTGAGATAAACAGGGACACAGATTTGAAACAATTATAATTTTAAAGCACTTCAAGTTTCTTGAGGTGTTTTTCAATTAAGATTTGATTGAAATCTTTCATTATTATATTTTACAATAAACGATTCAATTAATGATTTTAATTCTTTAAAAGTCATTTCCTTTATTTTGTTTAAATATAAACATTCTGTTTTTAATATCGAAAAGAAATATTCAACTTCTCTATTATCTAAGGAATTACCAACTCTAGACATTGAAATTTTTCCATTAATTTTATCAACTAATTTTTTATACTCTTGTGAAGAATACTGATAACCATGATCTGAGTGTATTATTCAAGGTTTAGTAAAACTAATTTCTGAAATATGATCTATTACTAATTTAGTGTCATTATTCGTTGAAATATTTCAAGATAAAATTTTCTTACTTTGATGATGAATAGCAACTGATAAAAATACAAAATTTCCATTAACATCTTTTGGTG
>NZ_KK211411.1:4431-19846 GCF_000622205.1 Mycoplasma leonicaptivi ATCC 49890 | reverse complement strand
TTTGAAAGAATACAATCAAATTTACAATGAAAAACGCCTCAAGAAGTTTGAGACGTTAATAAGTATTAATGGTCTAAAATAGACTTCCATGTTTAATTATAAGTTTTTCATAGAAACATCTTGTCTTTGTTGCTGACTTGCAACAAAAACTGGTAAGCTTGTTAAATGCATTGAAGAGGCAACAACACTTCCTGGAAATGAAAAAATATTTGAATTAAAGGTAGTCACTTTACTGTTATACAATCTACGTGCTGCGGCTATTTCTCTTTCGATGTATGTTGATTGTTCCATTAACTCTTTGTATAAACCAGAAGATTTTAAATCTGGATAATTTTCAGATACAGCTAACAATCTACCAAAAACATGATTTGATAAATCATTCAATTCGTTTCTGCTTTCAGGGGTACCTGAATTTGATAAGTTTCTTAATCTTGTTATATTTTGTAATGCACTTGATTCAAATTCTTTATATGATTTTACCTGATCAACTAGTTTAATTAATGTATCAGCACGTTTTGCTAATTGTGTATCAATAGTTGATGCTGATTCATTTACTTCAACTTGTTGTTTAAGAAATGAATTTCTTTTAATTAAAAAATAAATACCAGAAAAAATAAATAAACCAAGTACTCAAAATAAAATAACTGATGCAGTAGATGATTTGACTTCTCTCATTGTTGCGTCTGCATAAATCGGCATACCTTCTGGATTTTTATTTTCGTGTTGACTAAATAAATTTGACATTAAACCTCCTATTGTTTTTTGTATAAATTATAACTTTGTATTCTATATAATGTTTTCTTTAATTTTGTTTCTAGTTTTAAGATATCAATAGTATCTTTGTTATTCGATAATACCATTTCAATATTTTCTTTATCTTTTTGTGCTCTAGAAATATCGATATTATCTATATTTATTATATCATCTGTGATAATATTCACCTTATCTTTTTCTACATAAACAAGTCCACCACCAATATAACATTTGATATGATTATCATCAGTAGAATGACCGATTGTTAAAACACCTATTTCAATGCTTGAAAAAAGAGGTGATCTTCCTTTTTGGATTCCAATATAACCTGAAGGGGTTTTAAGTGTTACAATTTCAACATCACCTTCATAAAAAATACCATTAGGTACAGTAATTTTTAAATGTGTTGTGTTTTTTGTTAGCATTAGTTTTGTTTTGATTGATTATATTTAGCAATAACATCATCAATGCTTCCAGCATATCTAAATAAATCTTCTGGATAATCATCAAAATCTCCATTTAAAATCATTTTGAAACTTCTGATTGTTTCTGAAAGTGGTACATATGTACCTTTAATACCTGAAAATTTCTCAGCAACTGTAAATGGTTGTGATAAAAAGTTTCTAATACGACGAGCTCTTGCAACAATATTTTTATCTTCTTCAGATAATTCACCCATCCCTAAAATCGCAATAATATCTTGTAATTCTTTAAATCTTTGTAAGATAGCAATTACACCTTGTGCAACATCGTAGTGTTCATTACCAACAACAAGTGGATCAAGTAATCTTGAAGAAGAATTTAATGGATCAATCGCAGGATAAATCCCTAATGAAGCAATCCCTCTATCAAGAACTGTTTTAGCATCCAAGTGAGTAAATGTTGTAGCAGGGGCCGGATCTGTTAAGTCATCAGCAGGAACATAAACTGCTTGAACCGATGTAATTGAACCTCTTCTTGTAGAAGTTATTCTTTCTTGTAATGCCCCCATTTCTGTTGCTAATGTTGGCTGATAACCAACAGCTGAAGGCATACGACCTAATAAAGCTGAAACTTCTGAACCTGCTTGTGTAAACCTAAAAATATTATCAATAAATAATAAAACATCTTGATTTTGTTTATCTCTAAAATATTCCGCCATTGTTAAACCACTTAAAGCTACACGCATACGAGCACCGGGTGATTCATTCATTTGTCCAAAAACAAGTGCTGTTTTATCGATAACACCTGAAGCCTTCATTTCATGGTATAAATCATTACCTTCACGTGTTCTTTCTCCAACTCCAGCAAAAACTGATAAACCGTTATGTTGTGTTGCAATGTTGTTAATAAGTTCTTGCACTAAAACTGTTTTACCAACTCCCGCACCACCAAAAAGACCAATTTTCCCACCTTTAGCATAAGGAATTAATAAATCAATAACTTTGATACCTGTTTCTAATATTTCAGATGAAGTTTTTTGCTCTTCATACGATGGAGAAGGTGCATGGATTGGGCTTCTTAAATTATTTTCTTCTAATGGTAATTCATCAATAGGATTACCTAAAACATCAAACATTCTTCCTAAAACTTGATTTCCTACCGGAACAGAAATAGGAGCACCAGTGTCTGTAACAATTAATCCCCGTTCTAAACCATTAATTGAAGTCATCGCAATTGTTCTTGCTGTGTCATCACCAATATGTTGAGCAACTTCGAATGTGTAAACTTGACCATTTTCATCAGTTACTGTTAGTGCATTTAATAATTTTGGTAGTTTTCCTTCTGGAAAACGAACATCAACAACCGGTCCAAGAATTTGAACAATTCTACCTTGATTTTTTATCATATTATACCTTTCTATGTTGCATCAGCACCAGCAACAATTTCAGTAATTTCTTGTGTAATTATACTTTGTCTTTCTCTATTGAATTCAAGTTTGAGATTTTCTATTAAGTCTTCAGCATTATTAGTTGCATTTTCCATTGCGTTTCTTCTTGAAGCCATTTCTGATATTTTAGAATTCGAACCAAGACTGAAAATCATACTTGCTAAATATAAAGGAACTGAGTTTAATAAAACTGTTTCAGCATTAGGTTCAAATTCTATTACAGAACTATCAATTTTGCTTTTTTTATTATCCAAATTAAATGGAAAAAGAGTTAATGAAACAGGATTTTGAACAAGGTTATTAACAAATTCTGTGTAATATAAAACTATTTCGCTTATTTTATTATTAAAATACAACTTAAGAGATTCCTGTGTTATTTTGTTACCTATTTCATATGAAACTTGATCACCAACATTTATAAAACTCATTAAAATTTGATTTTTGTATTTTGAAGACTTTAGTAATGTGAAACCTTTTGTGCCTATGACTACTATTTTATCTTCTGGTTGGATTGCTGTTTCTAATAATTTATAAACATTATGGTTGTAAGAACCACAAAGACCAAGATCACTACTTATTAAAATATGTAATTTATTTTTTGAAGTATTTTTAGGAAAAACAAGTTCAAAATCTGTTTTATCTATATGCGAAATTAAATCCTCAAATGTAGAAGAAAGAGTTTCGTGATATGCTGCTATTTTTTCATACTCATTTCTTAATCTTCTTAATTTAGCGGTCGAAACTAACTCCATTGCATTTGTAATTTTTTGAGTATTAGTTACAACATTGATACGATTTTTTAAACTATTTAAATTTGGCATTATTTAATATTATATTTCTCTGGAAAAGGTTTATAAAGTCTTGCATCATAATGAGGAATAGAAATAATTATACCTTGGACAATTTTTACTAAATTTTCTTCTATTATTTGATAATCATCAGGTGAAATTTTTTGATTTGAATGTATTCTTGAAACAACACCAGAACCAATATCATCTCTTAAACATCAATCAATAACTGCATCCCGGTAATTAATAATATTATCTTTTGGTAAAGGATTAATAATTCTTTCTTTAATACCAATTAACAAAATAGTTTGTAAAGGTTGTGAAATAGATAAGTATTGTTCTTGTTTAAGTAATTGATAAACTTTTGATCCGTGATCTAAAATTGTTTTTGTAGAATCATCTAAATCAGAACCAAATTGTGCAAAAGCTTGCATTTCATTATATTGTGCAAGTTCTAACTTTAAAGAACCAACAACTTGCTTCATTGCTTTTGTTTGCGCAGCGGAACCAACACGAGAAACTGAAAAACCAATATCAACAGCAGGTCTTTGACCAGAATTAAATAAACTTTCTTTTGTAAAAATTTGTCCATCAGTAATTGAAATAACATTTGTAGGAATATAAGCACTTATATCACCTTGTTGTGTTTCAATAATTGGTAAAGCAGTAATAGAACCACCACCATAATTTGAATTTAATCTTGCTGCTCTTTCAAGTAATTGTGAATGTAAATAAAATACATCACCAGGATAAGCTTCACGACCAGGAGGTCTTCTTAAAAGTAAAGATAGTGTTCTATAAGCAATAGCATGTTTTGATAAGTCATCATAAACAATTAATACATCTTCACCATTACTCATTCATTCTTCAGCAATTGTCACCCCAGTATATGGAGCAATATATTGTTGTGGAGCAAGTTCTGAAGCACCTGCTACAACTACTGTTGTATATGATAAAGCATCAGTATCAAAAAGTTTTTGAACAATTTGTGCAACAGTTGAATTTTTTTGTCCAATTGCTACATATACACATTTTACATTTTTACCTTTTTGGTTTATTATAGTATCAATTGCAATTGCTGTTTTTCCAGTTTGTCTATCTCCGATTATCAACTCACGTTGACCTTTTCCGATTGGAATCATAGTATCAATTGCTAAAATACCAGTTTCAAGTGGTTGATTAACTTCTTCACGAGACATTACACCAGATGCAGTTTTAAAAATTTCTGCTCTTTTTTTACTTTTAATATCCCCTTTTCCATCAATAGGATTTCCAAGAGCATCAACTACACGACCTAATAATTCATTTCCGACAGGAATAGAGATAATCTCACCTGTTCTTTTAACAGTGTCACCTTCAGAAACAGAATTAGCATCACCAAATAACGCAATACCAACAGTTTCTTCTTCTAAGTTTAATGCTAAACCATAAACATCGTTATCAAAAAGTACTATTTCGCTGTTTTTTACTTTTTCTAGACCTGAAACAACAGCTATTCCATCACCTATTGAAACGACTTTACCGATTTCTGAACGATCAATATTAGAATTAAGGTGTTTAATTCTGTCTTTGATAATTTCAGAAATATCATCTAATTTGATTGCCATTAAACCTCCTCTTTGTTATAAATAATATTATTTTTAATTTTTTCTAAATCATTTTTAATATTTACTTCAAGAATTTCAGTTCTTGAAACAATTTGAAAACCGCTAATTAAATTAGGATTAATATGATTCGTTATTTCAATTGTTCTTCTTGTAGTTTTTTGTAATTTTTCTTTGATTTTTTGTAATTCTTCTTTTGATAAAGGGAACGCTGAAACAACATCGATAAATCTTATTTTCAATTCTCTGTTTGATAACTTTAAATATTCAATAATAATTTTTTTAATAAATTGTATTGCTTTTCTTTGAACAATGACCTTTATTGTATTAATAATTACTCAATGAAAATCTTTAAAAATTTCATCAACAATTTTTAATCTTTCTGTTTCTGGTATCAAATCATTTTTTAAATACTCAAAAAATTCAAGATGCTGATTAAAAAGTTCTTTAATCGTTTCAAACTCATGTTGCATTTGTTTAAGATCTATTTTTTCTTCTTGTACTAAATCAAATATTGCTACAGCATATGCTGCAATATTTCTTTTTTGATACATACTATAACTCCTCAACTTCTTTATCAGTATTTAAGTATTGATCAATTAAATCTTTTTGAGTTTCTGGTGTTATTTCTCTTTTTAGTATTTTTTTTGCTAAATCAGTAGCAACTTCTACAACATATTTTTTTGAATTATGTTGAAACTGTCTTTGTTGCGTTTGAATATCAATTGAAGTTTCTTCAAGCATTCTTTTTGCCTCTTTTTTTGATAATTCAATTTGATGTTCTGAAACTTTTTCAGCCTTAATTTTTGCAGATGTAATTATATTATCCGCTTGAATATGAGCGTTTTTTAAAGTTTCATTTACTTGATTAAGTTTTAAAATACTTTCTTCTTTTTGTTTTATTGAATCATCAATATTATTTTGAATAAAATCTTGACGTGCTTTTATTAATTTTTTAACTGGTTTATGAACTAAAAAATAAAGTGTAATAAATACTATAATAAATGCAATTATTGTTGCAATAATTATAGGAATACTTGGAAATAAACCAACAATTTTTTCATTAAGTGTTGTTTCAATACTTACTGTATTTGTTGATTCACTTCCTTGATTAAAATATTGAATCATAATTCAAAATTATTTTGCAACGAAGATAATTAAAATAGAAACAATAAAAGCATAAATAGCAGCTGTTTCTGCTATACCAGCACCAATAATCATCATTAAACGAATTTTACTTTCGGCTTCTGGATTTCTACCAACAGCTTCAGCTGCTTTACCAGCTGCATACCCTTGTCCTATCCCTGTACCTAAAACTCCAATAGCAGCTAATCCGGCACCTATTGCTAATAAACCTACATTTCTTGGATTTTCTGCTGGAGCAGAATTTGTTTTAACAACTGTTGATGCAGTTTCTTCTAATAATTTTGTTACTTCTGTAATCATAATATACCTCTTTTAATAAATTGAATGAACATTTTTTTTAGTTCATGTTTTAAATATTGATTTTTTGTGTGAAGACTTTTCTTTTGCTTCTGATGCTTCAGAAGTTCAATAAACTAAGGTTAATAAAGTAAAAATAAAGGCTTGTAATAGTGAACCAAATAAATCAAAATAAAAATGTAAAAATGGTGTAATCAACAAACCAATAAAAGCGAACACGGGTTGCGAATAAGCAATGTTTCCAGCAATCAATGAACCTAACATATGTGATAATGTATATATTAAACCAAGAATAATTGATCCACCTAAAACATTACCATATATACGAAAACTTAAAGATAAAATAATTGATAACTTACCAATTAACTCAGTTGGTATTAGTATATTTTTTAATAAAAATTTAATTTTTTGAAAAATAACACCAATAACAAAAATTCCAACCCATGTAAAAAGTGCAAGAATAAATGGAACTGAATATGAAGTTACAACGGGTTCTAAACCAAAAATAGCAACACCATTACCAACTAATAAAAAAGTAAATAAAGTTATAATGTATGGTTTAATTTGAGGCAGTGTTTCTCCTGCAACATCAGTATGTAATTTTTCAAATGTACCAACATACATTTCAGCAATTAAAACAATTCCATTCGATGCTTTTTCTACTTTTGTTTTTCTTACTTTTAAATAAATAAAAATAGAAAAAACTATAATAATAAAAACAGTAAGTATAATAGATACAAGTTGTGTATGGTTTCACTTAAATAAATTATTACTTTCGCTCATTTTTACCACCTTTCTTTTTGAATAATATTTCAATTAACGAATATATTAACAATACATAAAAACAAAGCGCAAAGCTGAAAGACAATTCTGGGATATTTATTATTCCATATCACCAATCAGAACTTGTATTATTAACATAAATTAAATTAATTGTTTTAGCTAAATATATGGTTATTGCAATCATAAATAAGAATAAAAACATTTTAAAAAAAATAACTAAATATAAAAAAAGTTTTTTTCTTTTAAAGAAATAACTTAATAATATCGTTATATTAAAAAATAAATATGAAAACAACCCTCCAATTGCAAATCCAAAAAAAAGTTTTTTACCAAAAAATTCTAATATGAAAAATATTAAACTTAATATAAAAAAAACAATTCAAAAGGCTTTTAGATAAGTTTTTATAAACTTTTCCATAAAAAAACTTCCTTTCATTTGCTTTTATAATTTTAATACTTTTTTATCTTTTTTATATTCTTTTTTTTAGTTGTTTTTTTAATAAAAAAATGCAAAAAGATTTTTTGCATTTGTGTAAAATTATTCACCAGCCATTTTGCTTGCTACTTCTGAAGCAAAATCAACTTGAACTTTTTCAATACCTTCACCTACTTCAAATCTAATTGAACTAACTAATGAAGCGTTTGCGTTATTTAGATATTTTTCCACAGATACACCATCATCCATAACAAATGGTTGTTTTTCAAGAACGAATTCAGATAATTGTTTATTTAATCAACCTGATTTAATGTTTTCTTGAATATTTGCTGGTTTTTTATCAAAATTATCTGGTTTTTGAAAACTTTCTTTTAATGTTTCAAGTCTTTGTGCTGGAATATCTGAAACTAATATAAATTCAGGATTCATAGCTGAAACATGCATTGCAACATTTTTAGCCATTTCTTCTGAACCACCATTAATTGTAACTATTGAAGCGATTCTTTTATTTGCATGAACATATTGTCCTAAAACTTCACCATCTTTAGCTTCTACAAATTGCACACGACGTAGTGAAATTTTTTCACCAATAACTGATGTTGCTTCTAATAATGCATCAGTAATTTTTAAACCTGAAGGAATAACCACTTCTAATGCTGCTTCAAGGGTTTTTGCTTTATTTTTAAAGATAACTTCAACTAATTCGTTTAATAATTTAACAAATTTTTCATTTTGAACTACGAAATCTGTTTCAGAGTTTACTTCAATAATAACTGACTCTTTTTGGTTTCCATATGTAATAACAGAACCTTCTGAAGCAATTCTACCTGATTTTTTAGCTGCTTTAACAATTCCATTTTCTTTTAATCAATTTATAGCTGCTTCTACATCATATGAAGAAGCTTCTAATGCTTTTTTACAATCTATTAATGAAGAATTAGTTCTTTGTCTTAATTCTTTAATTAATTCCATTTTGTTGTCGCTCATATTTTCTCCTTTGTTATTTGAAAAATAAATTAGTTTTGTGAATTTTGTTGATTATTATTGTTTTCTTCTGTTGTTTGTTTTGATTGAAATTCAGGTAAAACAACTTTACTGTCATCTTGGTATGCAAATAATGGTTGGCCACCCCTTGCTTTAACAATAGCATCTGCGATAACAGTCATAAATACTGAAATAAATTTAGCTGAATCATCGTTACCTGGAACACCTAAATCAACTAAATCAGGATTTGAGTTAGAATCTAAGATAGAAATAACTTTTAAGTCTTTTCTCTTTGCTTCTTTAACAGCAATTTCATCATCGTTAGGATCTGCTACAATCATAACTTGTGGTATTCTTTTCATTGAACGAATACCACTTAAGTTTTTGTGTAGTTTTTCTAATTCTTTTGTAAATAATAAAGCTTCTTTTTTAGTGTAACCTTTAAAATTATTTGACGCTTTCTTTTCAAGTTCTTCCATTGCTGCAACACGTTTCATAATTGTTTCATTATTTGTTAATGTTCCACCTAATCATCTTTCTGTAACATATAATGAATTTGTTCTTTCTGCTGCATTTTTTACTGCTTCACGAGCTTGTTTTTTAGTTCCAACAAAGATGAATTGTGCACCTTTACTTGCCAATGTTTGAACAAGTGAGTAAGCAAATTCTAAATGTCTTGCTGTTTTATTAATATCAATTATGTGCGCACCATTGCTTTTTTTGTTTGGTACTAAATATTCCTTCATTTTTGGATTTCAAGCGTGGGTTTTGTGTCCAAAATAAGCACCAGCTTCTAATAATTTTGATTTTGAAATAATTGGGGTTTTTTCTTGTTTAACCTCAACTTTTTTGTTTTCTGTTGTCATAATATTTCCTTTTTTAGTTTGTTATTTTTTATTTTAGTTTCTAACACCTAGCACAGATTATTTTGCACACCCAAGTGAATCCACTAAAATTTTATTTAATTTAAATAGTATATTATAAGATATAAAAATACTTAGAGTAATTGTACCACTTTTTTATATTTTTAAAAACGTATTATTTCTTTACTCCAAGCAATACAAATAAATATGTGCGCTGAATCCTACTTCTTGTATATCTTTTACTAACACAAGCTTCAATAAACTCATCGTATGTTTCTTTATCAATATGTTTTTTAAATAAATTCTCTATTCCTTCGCTTATCATTTTAATCTTTTGTAGTTTTTGTACTGAGAGTTTTTTTACTTTATTTTGAAATACTGGATATGTATCCTCTATCAATTTAGGTTTATTGATTAACATAGGTGTAAATTTAGTATAATCTTCACCATTTTTTATCATACTTCTTATTTTTGATGCCGAAGCAAAAGTAGTGAAAGTTTTATCTGAGTGAAAATCAATTGTTCTTTTTATGCACACTGGTTTAATATTTAAATTATTATGAACAATATATTTAACATACTCTACTCCTAGAATATCATTAGGTAGTGAAATATCAAGACCACTAAGTTCTTGAAGTGCTAAATTAGTAGCTTTTGGAAAACTGTTACCTTTGTATTTTAAAAACGTTTTCACAAGAAAGTTATATTCTTTTGCTTGATATTTTGTTATGTGAGCTATTTTTTCAAAAACTAAAATATCATCAGTCTCTGATCCAAAAAATAAATATTGAATTCCTTTTTTTGCAAGTTTTTTTACAGCCTCAGAAGCAAAAATATGTGCTGCTTGTGATGAAATTTTGGTTTTTAGTTTTATAAATTTATTCACCCCGTATTTTTTTGCTATTTTTACCCTTTCTCTTCATGAAGCTACTATTATTTCTCCTCTTTGAGAATATTTATGTGACATTGCAACAATTATTTGTGAATTCGGAAATTTTTCTTTTATTTTATTTATTTGATGAATATGACCATTATGAAATGGATTATATTCAACAACAATTCCTATTTTTATCTTTTTTTTCTTAAAAAACATAAAAAAAATTATATAAAAATAAAATTTTTAATATAATAAAAAAACTTATTAGAAAAGTGAAGAATTTGTTATTTTTTTAACATTTTTATATTATAATATGAAAGCATTATAAAAAACCACAAGGAGGTACCAAAAATATGGCTATAGTTCCAAAGCGTAAAACTTCTAAACAACGTAAACGTAAAAGACAAACTCATAGTGCTTTAGAAACCCCAAATTTAATTAAATGTTCAAATTGTACAAATATGATTGAACAACATGTAACATGTAGATTTTGTGGTTTTTATAAAGGTCAAAAAGTTAAAGCTTATGTTGCTTTAAACGATAGAATTCAAAAATAATAAATATCATATTTAATATGGTATTTTTTTATTTATTTTTTATTTTTTGTTCTTTATTTTTGTTTAAAGTAAAAATCCATAATATAAAAATGGAGGTTAAAATGATACTTTATAAAATAGGCGAAGTAGTTTATAAAAATAAAAATAATTTAATTTTTGAAAATAAAGGTGATGGATATATCGTATCTGTTCCACAATTAAACAAATGGGAGGTTGGACAAAAATGTAAAATGTATTTGTACGAGCACAATAGTGAATATTACAAACAAACATTTGGTTTTAGCGAATTTAAAGAAAGATTGCTTTTTATTGATTTAATTTCAATTGACAAAATTGGTCCAAAGGTCGCAAATTTAATACTTGGTTTAGGTTGAGAAGTAGTAGCTAATTACATTATTGAAGAAAACTGAAAAGAACTTGCAAAAATTAATTTTGTTACTGAAAAAACAGCAAAACTTATTTGTGTTGAATTAAAAAATAAATGATCAAAAATGGTTAATAAGGAATCAAGAGAAGTAAGTAATCAAATAAAACAAAATTCATTATTAACTGACCTTGCTTCAACACTAAAAACCTTAGGATTTTCAAAAAACCAAATAGATTATGCTGTATCTAATATTAAAACATCAAGTGATATAGATACAATGATTGAGGAAAGTATAAACTTACTTACAACAAGAAATGAATCAATCATCACAACTTAGGCCAATATCTTTTGATGATTTTATCGGACAAAAAACACTCAAAAACACTTTGAGATCAATGATAAATAGCGCAAAACATCAAAATAAACAAATGCCACATATACTTTTATATGGTCTTCCTGGAATGGGTAAAACAACTCTTGCTTCTTTAATCGCTTATGAAATGGGTAGTGATATCCATTTTGTTCAAGGAGCAAATTTAGAGAAAAAGAGCGACATAATTAATATGCTATCTATTATAAAAGAAGGTGATATTATTTTTGTTGATGAAATACATAGCATTAATAAACAAATTGTAGAATTCTTATATAATGCAATGGAAGATTTTGTTTTTGATTTAATTGTTGGTGCTGAAGGTAATTCAAAATCTGTAAGAATGAAAATAAAACCATTTACACTAATTGGTGCGACAACAAAATTAAACGAAATTGCTCAACCTTTTAAAGATAGGTTTGGATATCTTGCAAGACTTAGCAATTACACTGAACAAGAACTCTCGGAAATAATAAATAATAGTTCTAAAAAACTTAATATAAATATAGAAGATAAATATATTAATATTATTTCACTTTATTCAAGAAAAACACCAAGAATTGCTAATCACTTATTACAAAGAATAAACGATTTTGCAATAAGTGAAAATAACGGTGTTATTAATAATAAAATACTAAAAATTACCTTTAAAAATTTAGGATTATTTGAATATGGTTTAACAAGGGATCATATTGAATATTTAGAAATTCTAAAAGAAGGTTTTGAGGATAAATATGTTTCTCTTTTAACAATTTCAGGAATTTTATCTCAAACAAAGGAGAATATTCTAAGTGAAATTGAACCGATTTTGCAATACTTTAAACTTATAGAAAAATCTTCAAAAGGAAGAAGAATTTCAAGCAAGGGTATAGATTACTTGTTAAGACAAAACTTTCAAAGTTTTAAATAAAACACAAAATTATAAGATAAATTTCGCAATTAGAGTCCTGTTTTGTGAACGTCAATTAAAAAGTCACGATGCAAGTTTTGAACTTGCTCGTGACTTTTTGTCCCATCTGATAAAATATCTTTTGGTGTTCTATTTCTATATCACCTAATGATTTTGTAAATCCTTCTGTTTGTGTTATATAAATGTCAGGATTTATTTTGTTTTGAATGTCTAAAGATTTGCGAGTATGTCCATCAATTATTAAATCAAGATCAGAATTTATATTTTTAGCTAAATATTCAGAAGTTCATTCATATTGGTTTTTATTATTTCCTAAATGTGTTGTTGCAATGAAGAATGAAATATCTTTATGTTGTTCTTTTATTTCATTTATTACTTCTTTAGTTGCTTCAACAGGTTCTTTAAATTCAACAAGTTCTGAATTTTTTGGATGTGATGTATAAAAAGTATCTGGTGAAGTAATACCAAAAATAGCAACCTTTATTCCATTTAATAATTCTTTAATAATATACGGTTTAAATACTCTTTGGCCTACTTTTGTTTGATCATATCCATTTGGTTTTATTTGATTATTTGAATAATCCTTATAATAAATATTAGCAGAAATAAATGGAGTTACATTATCACCTTTTTGGTTTTCTTTATCTATTTCAATAATATTATCTAAACCAAAATCAAATTCATGATTACCAATAGTTATAGAATCATAACCAATATTTTTAGCCATTAAAGCAATACTTTTACCAAAATCCGCATCAGAAAGTGGTAAACCCTGTATTAAATCACCAGAAGAAACTAAAATATCATATTTTTTATTTTTTAAATATTGACCAATTTTTAAAATGCCTGCGTATAAATTGTCGCTAGAATCATCAAATTCAATTCTTCCGTGTTCATCGTTTGTGTGAAAAATTCGAACTGTTCTGATATCGCTTTTAATTTTATTTTCTTCTTCTCTTAATTCATTAAACAAATTATTGTATTTATTTACTATTTTATTTAATTCATTGCTCGCTAAATTATATAAATCATTTATTTCTTTTTTTAATTTTATAATTTCTTTTAGATTATCTGCTTCAGCATCTAAACGATTTTTTTTATCTTTAATATCATTTGCATATTTTTTAATTTGATCATTATATATTTTATATGTATTTTTATATTCCTTTTTTATTTGATTTAATTTTGTATAGTCTTTTTTATCTATTTTAATTTTATTATCTTCTTTTTCTTTTATACAACTGATCATTGTCAAGGGTAAAATAAAAGAATTTATTAATGAACCAAATATACTTAATCTTAATAGTGTTTTATTTTTTTTCATATTTATCCTCTGATTAAACTAACTAATAAATTTTATAACATTATCAATTAATGATTAAAAAATACAAAAATAACTCTTAGAATATTGAATTAAATTTCATATTCTAAGAGAATAAATTTTGCTTATATCTTAAACTTTTATATAGTTTTATTTACTTTTTTAACAAATGTTTCATTTGAAGAATCATTTAAACTTTCTAAAACTTTGTTCATTTGTTTTAAATCAAATCTTGATAAATCTGGTTTAATAATTTTAAGTTTTAATTTTAAATCACCATAACCATATCTTGTTTTAACACCTTTACCAGGTATAACAATTACATTTTTATCAAAATATTTATCACTTAATTTTATTTTTGTATCACCATATGGTGTAGGAACTGTGATAGTCTTTTCAAGCATAATGTCTAAAAATGATACAGGAAGTTCTAAATAAATATTTTCATCATCTCTTTGAAAAAATTTATGAGGTTCAATATTTATTGATATATATAAATCACCAGAAGAGCCACCATTTTGACCTGGTTGTCCAAAACCTGATAATTTAAGTCTTTGACCTTCCTTTGTACCTTCTTGGATAGGGATATTAACATCTTTTTCGACTTTTTGATTTCCCTTACCTTTACAATTGTCACACTTTTCAATAATCTTTTTACCTAGACCAGAACATGCTGAACAGGTCATTACTTGTTGTTGTTGACCAAAGAAACCTTGAACAATTTTTGTAACATGTCCTGAACCGCCACATGTTGAACAACTTTGAAAACTTTTTCCATTTTTAGAACCATTTCCACCACAGTGTAAACAGTTTTCATATTTAGTAATTTTTCTTTTTAAATTATCACCAAGAATACTTTGCATAAATGTTATATTGATATATGCTTCTTGATCTGAACCCTTTGTTGGTCCTGTATTTGATTTTCTTGATCTTCCTCCAAAACCAGAGAAAATATTTTCAAATATGTCTTCAAAACCACCAAAACCGTTAAAACCTTGAAACCCACCAAAACCACTAGCACCGCCTTGTCCATTAGCAGCTGCATGACCAAATTGATCATATGTTTGACGTTTTTGTGAATCTGACAAAATTTCATATGCTTCATTTAATTCTTGCATTTTTGCATCACTACTTCCATCTTTTAATTTATCAGGGTGGTACTGTTTTGCTAATTTTCTATAAGCAGTTTTAATTTCTTGATCACTTGCATTTTTAGCAACTCCAAGAACTTCATAGTAATCTCTCTTTTTCATAAATAATATTTTAGCACATTAATACTTTTTTTGCTAAAAATATTTAATATATTATTATTTATTATTTTTTTAAGAAAACAACACAATTTAAATTGTGACAAAATTGAGATTATTTCACAGGCACAATTTGATAGTAAAAATAACGTCAATTAAAAAGTCACGATGCAAGTTTTGAACTTGCTCGTGACTTTTTGTCCCATCTGATAAAATATAGTAAAAGTCAAAAACGAAAGGAC
>NZ_KK211411.1:0-2686 GCF_000622205.1 Mycoplasma leonicaptivi ATCC 49890 | reverse complement strand
TTATACAAAAAATAAACAAAATTTATTTTTTGTATAAAATTTATGTATTACTATTTTTTTTGATGGTAACTTGCATCGTGACTTTTAAAATAACAATAGTAAAAATAATTTAACAAGAAAGAATTTTAATATATAATTTAAACCATAAAAAGGAGAAACAATGAACAACTATTCAATTAATATTAAAATTAAATCAAATAAAGCTATTTTTATTAATAGTTGTTTTTTAGTTTCAAGTAATACATAATAAATTATTTTTCATAATTTAGTATTTGCCATTTACTTGAAATATAGTAAGTGGTTTTTTATATATTTATTTTTTAAAAAAAGGAGAAAAAATGCAAGAATTACACAATTATAATTTTATTGATATAGATACACTTAACACAATTTCAGTTGTTAATGATGAAGGGTTTTATTCACCTATTGAAGCAATAAATAATTTAACAATTCTTTGTTCATATAAAATAACAATAATCTGTAAATCTTAAAATATGTTTAATAAACTAAAAAATTTTACTATCATTGATCAAGATATTTTTAGAAATTTTAAGTCAAAAAAATATGATTTGCCAGATTATGGTTGAAAAATACATATCTCGGCACACGAAAAAAACTGCAAAGAAATATTAAAAATATCAAAGCAGTTTTTAATTAAAAATAACATTTCATTTAAATACATTAAAAAAATTAAAAAAATTAAGGAAATTTTATCCACAAGAAAACCAGATAATCTAATTGGTAAATTTATTACTATATATCCTGAAAATGAAAAACATGCTAATTTTATATTAAAGAATTTATATAAAAAAATTAAGAAATTCACTGCACCACTAACATTTTCTGATAGACAATACAAAGGAAGCATACTTCATTATAGATATGGTGGTATTACAAAGATAGACAATCTACACAAATACGTTATTAAAAGATATAAACCAGAAAATATATCAGATCCATTTCAAAAGAAACAAAAAACCAATAATTTTATAAATAATTATAAAATATTAGGTCTTATAGATTTTGATTCATTTAGTAACATTTGATTAGTTGAAAAAGATAAAAAAATGTTCGTTTTAAAAGAAAGTAAAAAATTTTTCTTTGGAGGTTTATCAAACAAAACAAGAAAAAATGAATTTGTTTTGTGTAAAAAATTAGTGAAAGATTTTTTCCTAAATCATTTAAGTCATGAAGTAATAAACATAGTTATTTTTATTTATTTGAATTTAAAAAAGGTGAAAAATTAAATATTATTAAAGATCAATTTAATTTTCTTTTTGATTATGAAAATAGTAATATAGATATTTTTTTCAATTTATTAAATGAAATTAAATTGTTTTTAAATTCTAAAAATAAAAATAATTTAATATTAAATGATATTAAAACAGATAATTTTATACTTGATAAAAAAGAAAATAATTTGTCTTTTATAGACCTTGAGAATTCATTTAAAAAGAATCAAATATTTAAATCAAAGATAAAAAATGAATATGAAAATAAAATAAAATCAAATTTAGAAGCAGATAATAAAAAAATCTTTTTTATGTTTTTAGATTTTTTCTTTGACTATAAAATACAATCCAAAATAAATATTAATAGTTATTTATTTGAAATAACAAAATATAAAAATAATGAATTTGTGTTTAATTTTATAAAAATATTATTTTCAATATTTGGTGAAAAATTTAATACAAATTTAAACTTAACCAAAAAACATAATAAAAAATTGTTTATGTTTTTTAATAAAAATAATTGTTCCAAAATTATGAAATTTAAGAACTTAACAGATATATTTAACACAATTAACGAATATTTGTTCAGTGATAATTTTAATTTTAGAGAAACTTTAAAAAATATAGAAAATCATAACTATATAAAAAGTAAAGAATATATTAGTATCTGATTTGAGAATATAGTAAAGGATATAAATCCACAAAATTATTTTTATAAAAACAATAATTACTATACCCCGTATCTTTTAGACGGTACATCAGGAATTATTTATATTATTCTTTATTTTTCTTATAAGTTTAATGATTTAACTTTTTTAAATCAATTAGAAAAAATAATAATAAGTTTTTCTAAAATACTTACAAGAAAATTGAGTTTAGGTTTAGGAATCACTGGTATTTGGTTAATTATTTACTTATATTACAAAGTTCTTAATAATAAATGCAATATTATAAAATTAGATAATTTATCATACATAGGAATGTTTATTGTTAATAATAAACTCAAAGATTATAATTTTGAAGAAATGAAAAATAGTTTTATAAATGGTTATGTAGGAATATATTATTTATATTTATTATTATTAAAGGAGGAAAATGAAAAAATATTTTAATTCAAACAAAATAATGATTATTTCTTTATTTTTATTTTATATTTTAATTATTTTGTCAAGTTCATTAATAACGTTTTTTATCACACAATTATTAAATAACTTAGATAAAGGAGATAGACATAGTTTAATTCTTAATATAGTTATTACTTCAGTATTAACAATTATTTTATTATCCGCTAAAACAATAAATATGTTTTTATTAAATAAATGAAATATTTTTATTAATCAAAATTTAAATAAAGACTTTATTAATAAAATAAGCAATATAAATAGTTATGAAATAGAAATTAATAAGGAAGGGAAATATTTAGCGTGGATTAAGTATAGGATTCCTGAATTAAG
>NZ_JHWE01000013.1 GCF_000622205.1 Mycoplasma leonicaptivi ATCC 49890 | reverse complement strand
CTTTTAATGTTAAAAAGATTTTATGACAATTATGGTATTCTTGGAAAATTAACAGAAGATGTAATCATAAAGATATTTAAAGATTTAAACTTTATTGCAACAACAGATTTAACTACAAATAAAATAATTAAAAAAGAAAAAATTGATAATAATTCATTTTATGAATCATGAGATTTATATAGTAATATACAAGCATTTATTAAAAATATATAGCAAATTTTAATTAAAAAAATGTTTAGGCCTACACAGTAGGTCTAAACATTTTTATTTATTTACAACTGGGAAACTCAGGAGAAAATTGGTTAAAAAAACGAACTTTATATGAAAAGTTTTTTATAATTTAATACCATATAAAGTAAGTAAAACAGAAATCTAAATATCTTTTTAGATTTCTGTTTTATAAATTTTGAGAATATTATTCATTATCAAAATCTCTAAGGTATCAAGGAAGAGCATATAAATTAGGATTTTTTGCATTCATACGCATTATATTTGCTCCTAAACTATATGTATTATTTAAATCTAATGGATTTTCACCTTTTCAGTTAATACCAAAGAAATTATGTGAATCATTAGAATAAGTTCAACTTTGTAAAACTAACAATGGTGAACCAGAGTTAATTGTTGATATATATGTGTTATCTGCACCAATAACTCCAGTACCTGAGTTTCCTGGATTGAAAAATGTTTGTACATAACCATTTTGTCTGCTAAATACAATTGTATTTGCTTGTGAATCAGCTCTGTTTACTATGTAACCATTTTGTTTTCCAAGAGGGAAACCATTTATTGCAAAATGTTTTATATTTGGAGCATAAAATGATATATTGCTTCTTCCGTTGGTTTCTAATTTTAAATCAGGAAGAGTAAATCATTTTTCAAGTCAAGCAACTTTTAAAAATTCCCCATTTTTTCTTGCTTGTTTAATCAATGGATTAATATCTACAATAGTTACTGTTATATCAACAAAACTTCCACCATTCCCACTTACATCTTTTTGTTTTAAACCAGTTCAAACAATTTGACTTGTTACATTACCGACATTATATAAACCGCCTCAGTAACTAAATCCTGCATCAATATTGTTTGCATAATCAGGAGCAGCGATAGCCATATAACGCCCACCTTCTGCTCTATTTGGAAGGTTATCATCAACAAGAGAATCCATATTAAAATTATGTCCTGCTTCAACGTGATTATTTGTTATTACATAAAATTTACCATCTCTTGGATCTTTATTTACTTTTGCAAACATTGTTGCAGAACCAAAACTAAATCCAAAAGTTCTTGCTCTGGAATTTTTTATTGCATCAGAAACATTGTTACTTCATGTTTTATGCATAAACTCATTATTTTGTAAATATCCATTATGTAATTTATATGATACATTTTGATTAGGATTATACTTATTTAAATCATATGCCTTTTCATCTGAGTAAAATGTTATCGGTTCACCTTCTTGATTGAAATCAATATTATTGTAATCAAATTTATTTGTTGAAACATTGAAGTTTTCTTCTGGGTCTGAGTTAGTATATTCAAGTGAAACAGAAGCGGCAGCCGTACTTAATAAAAAAGCTTTTGTTTTATCAAATTTATCAAATCTATCCGGATAATTATAAAATTCAACACCTTTTTCAACATTTGGTCCTGGATTATCTAATAATAAACCATATTCTGAATTGGTTAATCAGAATTTAAATTCAATACCTTTTTGTGCATTATATGTCGCTTTCAGTGCAAAAGGAATACTTTCAACTAATGCACCATTTCTTGTTTCATAATAAACATTACTTGTTTGTGAATTAATTGTTATTGAACCATCTTGCATAAGTTTTTCAAAATCAATTACAAAGTCATAACCTTCGTTTTGTCCTCTACCAACAATACGTGATAATCTTTTTGCATTTTGTACTAATGTATTACCGAATAAATGTATTTTTAACTTTCTATTACTTGTATTTGGTTTTAATAAAGTTTGATCAATGTATTTATTTTGTAATAATCAATTTGCTGATTTATCAACATTATTAAATGTTCAAATTAAATCTTTGTAATAAGGTTCTAAAATACGAGTTCTTGTAATTGAATTAGCTGAATTAAACACAGTGGTAAGTGAATTTCATTTAGAAATATTTAATGATTCATTTTCGTTATTTGTTGATGCAGTTGCAAAACCATCGATTTTGTATCATATAGAACCATTAATAGTTTTTCCACCAACACTATACTTAAGTCTTATATAAGCAGAACTTCCACTTATTTTTTTAATTTCAGCAACTTTTAAATTTGCTTTATCAAGTGCAAAATTATTATAAGTTAATGCTTGATCGGCAATTGTAAAATAATCACTAAAATTATTTTCATTTAAATTAGAAGCTAATTTAGTGTTAAAGTTTGCAACTTTAACAAGATCACTATGTTTGATATTATTTAAAATAACTTCAGGATACAGTTTTGTTTTATAATCATTAGTTAAGTTTTGTAATGTAATAGTTTGATTTGAAGTATAACGAACATTTGTATTTGTTTTACTTATAAAACCAAGTTTAAATTGCATTTGCCCCTTGGTGCTTGTTGTTTGAACATCATAAAAGTAAACAAAATATTTTTTAAATAATGAATTTGTATCAACATCAACAGAAGGATCTGCATCCATAAAAATTTGCTGATCCACAATATCTAAACCACCAATCGCTGAAGGTTCATTATTTTGTTTTGAACCATCAGGATTAGAAACTTCTGAAGGATTTTCATTTTTAAAATCATTATTATTTCCAGCAGGCTTTGGATCTGCTTCTGTTGGTGTATTTTTAATTGTTAAAACATAATTTAACATTAATTGAGCATTTTGATCCACAATATCTTGTGGATCTATTAAACGATATTGAACACGTGTTCCTTTTTTTGCTTCAGCAGTTGCTTTTTTGTATTCAAAATGACGACTATTGATTTTATTAATTAGGTTAATATCATCTTGTGGTACATTATTTGGTTCTGTAACAGTTTTTCCTGTGTTTCTGTCAAAATATTGTGTTGAAATTGGATTGAAATCACTTGAATCAAATTTTGAATTATTTTTTGGTTTAATATCTCTATATTGTACTGGTTTTCAGTTTTTAATTTTTGTTAAATTCTTATTAATAAAACTGTGTTCTGTTTCGTTTCCTTCGGTAATAATTGGTACTTCTTCACCATCTTCTTTATATCAGAAGAAAATATCCACTTCACCTTTTAAATTTTGTGGATTTAAAGCTTGTTTTGCAAAAATTTCATATCTACCAATTTTAGGAAAATTATAAAATGAATTTAATAATTCTGTCGGATTACCTTCTACAAGTGAATGATGTCCATGTGTTTGAGATGTATTTTTGATTTTAAGTTTTTCAAAAAGTTTTGCACCAGTTTTATCTGCTAAGATATCTTTAATTCTTTGTTCATCTGATTGATCTTTTAATGTTTGAAAACTTCTTAATTTATTTTTAGGACCAATTTTTATTTCAAGTTCTCTTGATTTATTTTCATATGTTACTTTTATTTTAAAAATTGCTGATGCATTTCCGTCAGAAGCGATTATTTTAAATCTTCTTGGTTCATCTGATGTTTGTTGAGTTCTTGATGAATTAGTAGTTCTTGCAATAGGAACCATTATTGGTAAAAACTCAACAGTTGAACCTTCTGGTTTTGTTATTGTAAATAGTTTATTATTTGATAGTAATTTATTAAATATTGAATCTAATTCAGTTTTTGATAACTCATTTTGATTTGTTGGATTTTCGTCACCAATACTTTGCGTTAAGTACACTGGATCGTTTTCATTAGAAGGTTCTACCTTTTTTGGATTTTTATTTGTGAAATTACTATTTTCATTTTTTAATTGAACAAAAACCTTTTTATAAAATCACTCATTAAATATTCCTCCACCACCATATGGTTCAGGGATACTTCAAAATGACGGTGAAGTCGGATCACTAATATTAGCTAAATTATTTTTATATAAATCACTATTTTTAAATTCTTCACTTAATGATATTGACACAGGAATCTCTTCTCTTTGATTAAACACAAGGGCAGAATGAGAAGTTGCAGTTAATGTTTTTAACTCTGTTTCATTAAAATAAACTCCAATAGTTAATTGTATTTTTTCATCTGATGTTAAAACAAAATTTGCATCATCTTTTATTTTAAAAGTGAAATATTCCCCGATGTATGATTTGTTTTGTGTGATATTAGATTTAATATTTTCAAGCGTTAACTCATCTTCATAAATATCTTTGAATGCATCGTAATCAATATCAAAATAATCTTCTAATGAAGAAATAGAAATATTTTGTAATATTGTATTTATATTTTTAGTTGTATTATTAATTTCAATTTTAGTTTGTACAACTGCTTTATTATTTATATTTAATTTATCAACAGCATCATAATCTAAAACAATAATATTTTTATTTGTATTATCTAAATTAATATTTTTTAATGAATATTTTATAGATTCGTGTTTTGGCTCAGTTAATCATAATTTTGCATTTGTCATATTAAATGAAGCAGATGTAAGATATCTTTTTATATCATATTTATTTAATCTTTGTTCATCTAAATTGACAACAAGTGCCTGTTGTGCTCTTGTTTGAAAATTAGGGTCAGCTGGCGCTTGTGATTGATCAGGAGTATTTACAATATTTTGTTTTACTGTTTCTAAATCAGTTGCAAGTTTTGAAATTTTATTTGAAAAATCCTGTGTTTGATTTGAAAGATCTAAAAGATTTAAATTTGCTAATTTTTGTTCACTTAAAAATTCTAAAATGCTTGTATTATCACCGTTTAATAAATTTCTATCTGATTCAGTAATTTTTGAATTATTAATTGTTTGATTAAAATCAGTTAATAAAGATTTATAACTACTTAAACTATTTTTTAATAAAATAATTTTATTTTTTATATCTAAAACTTCATTAACAAGAAGTTTTGAATCAATATTTTGATTTAAATTTTGAATTAAATTATCAGAAAATTCTTGAATAGTAATTTCAGATTTTGTTTCATTTTTAGCATTATTTAATTTTTCATCACCATTTAGCTGAGAAATTTTTAATTTTAAATTATCTTTTAATTCGGTTAATTCTATAAAAAATAAATTATTTTCTTTTATATCATCTCTAAAAATTAATTCATTATTTTCATTAATTTTTGATTGTATTTCATTGAATAAGCTTACTATTTGTTCTTTATTGTCTGAATTCTCAAAGTTAGTTGTTTCTTGAAGCTGTGCTTTTTTATTTAATTCTTGTAATAGTTCATAGCTAATATTGTTTAATGAATTTGCTTTGTCATAAGTCTCATTAACTAAATTTTCAGTTAATTGTTGATCTATATTTTTTTTAATTTCTGTTTTTATAGTTTGATCAATATTTTTTAATGAATCTATTGCTGTTTTTTTGTTGGTTTTTAGTTCATTAAGTTTTGTATTATTTTTAGCAAGTTCTTTTGCAGATTCTTCAATTTGATTTTTAATTTCTTTTAATTTATTTACTTCTGAATTTAGTTTTGTAAAAAAAGCATTTTCAAAATTTAAGAAACTTGAAACATTGTTTTTTAAATCATTATTAATATCTTGATCATATTCTGCAATTATTGATTTAGTTTGATTGATCAATTCGTTTAATGTAAGTAATTCTGATAAGTAATCTTCTTCATTTGCTTGTATTTTTAAATTTGATAATATTTGATTTGTTTGATTTTTTAACTCAGAATTAGTAATGTTCATAATTGAATTTTTAAAATTATTGTAACTCAACATTAATTCTTGTTTTTTGTTTTCTTGTTCTTTAAAATCACTATTAATATTATCCGTAATATTTAATAATTCTTCAAAAGAAACTTCTTTTTTGTCTTTTAAACTGTTAGTAAGTTGTTCAAAATCTGAATTTATTTTAGTTAAATTTAATTTTGATATAACATAATCCGATTCTATTTCATCGTTTTTATTAACTATATTTACTGTATCTTTTAAATTTGCAAGAGTTTGATATTTATTTGCAAATTCTTCAATTTTTGCAATAACTTCTTGTTCTTTTTCTTGTGTATTTTTAGTTTTAAAGCGTTCAATTAAATTATTTTTAAATTCCCCTGGTAATTTATCATTTTTATTAAAAATTTCATTAATACTTTGTATTAAAAAATTTTTATTTTGTTCTTTATTATAATCAATTTTTGCAGGTTTTTTCTTTGAAATTTTTTTATTTTTCGCTACAACAATACCAGCGCTCAAACCACCTATTAAAAGTAAACCACTAGTAATAGAAGTTCCTAAAATAATCATTCTTTTTTTATTCTTTTTATTATTTTCCATATTTCCTCTATGTTTATTTGCTTTTTATTAGTTATATGTAAAACACAGCATAGTACGCTGTGTTTTTTATTGTTTTCTTTTCATTGTTGGGAATAATAATACATCCCTAATTGAATCATTTTCTGTTAAAAGCATTGTAAGTCTATCAATACCTATACCACAACCACCAGCAGGTGGCATACCATATTCAAGAGCATCTACAAAGTCTCAATCAATATCAGATGCTTCATCATTACCATTATTTTTTTCTTCAAGTTGTTGTTCAAATCTTTGTAATTGATCAATTGGATCTGATAACTCTGTATACATATTTGCATATTCTTTTGTATTAATGAATAATTCAGCTCTTTCTGTAAATCTTGGATCGGAAGTTTTAGCTGTTAATGGAGAAATTTCAATCGGGTGTCCATAAACAAATGTTGGCTGGATTAAAGTTTTTTCAATTAATTCTTCAAATAATTCATTAATAATGTGTCCAAATTGGAAGAATTTTTGAATTTTAATACCATGTTTTTTCGCTACTTCAACTGCTTGTTCAAATGAAATTTGTTTAAAATCAACACCTGTTGCGTTTGATACAGCATCAACCATATCAATTCTGTTAAATTGTTTTGTTAAATCGATTTCAACACCTTTATTTATAACTTTTTCTTTATTAAGTTTTTTTGCAAGTCTTTTAAATAAAACTTCTGTTCTATCCATCATACCTTGTATATCTGTAAACGCTTCATAAAACTCAATAGATGTAAATTCAGGGTTATGAGTAGTGTCAATTCCTTCATTTCTAAAGATTCTACCAATTTCATAAACTCTATCAATTCCACCAACAAGTAATTTTTTAAGAGGGATTTCAGTTGCTATCCTTAAAACAAACTCTTGATCAAGTGCGTTGTGATGTGTTTCAAAAGGTCTTGCCGATGCACCAGAAAGATAATCATGTAAAAATGGCGTTTCAACTTCCATATATTCTAATTCATCAAAATATTTTCTAATTTCTGAAATTATTTTTGTTCTGTTTCAAAAAGTTTGCTTTGTTGATTCATTCATAATTAAATCAACATATCTTTTTCTATATTTTTCTTCTGTGTCAACAAGACCGTGAAATTTATCCGGTAAAGGTTTAAGAGCTTTTGTTAATAATTTAATATTTTTTGATTTTACTGTTACAGCACCTGTATTAGTTTTCATAACATAACCTTCTACATAAATTATGTCTCCTATGTCAAATGTGCTAACAATTTTATTAAGTTCTTCCTGTTCTTTTTTATTAAAATAAATTTGAATTTTTCCATGATAGTCTTTTATTAAAATAAAAGGACCTCTCATAGTCATAATTCTACCAGCTAAAGCCACCGGATTTTTTTGTTCTTCTAATTCTTCTTTTGAAATATCTTGATATTGTTTTTCAATTTCATCAGAATATGAAAGAGTTTTAAAATCACTATTAAATTTTGCAAAGGCTTCAACACCTAACTCAGCATATGTATCAAGTTTAGAACGTCTAATTAATTCTTGTTCTGTAAATTTTTGCATATTTCTCCATTTCAATATAAAATGCTATTTTACCAAATTTTTTAACTTAAATTATATAACCTGCATTTTTTATTACACTTTGATAATATCTAAATAATTGATAGTTAGTTTCTTGATTTGTTGTTATTAAATATTTTTTTAAATCATTAAAAGAATATCAAACAGCAGTTAAAAAGTTTAATGATTTTGTTTGACTTTTATCATGTAAATCACACAAAAATCCCCCATCGGAAACTTCAAAATCTATTAAATTTTTACGACTTTTACAAATTCTACAAGCATTAAATACAGGTTCAATTCCAAAGAAAATAAGAGAATGAGCATAAAAAAAAGTTAAAAGTTTTGCTACATTTGTTTCATTAATTAAATGAAAAATTTTTGTATACCACAAAAACATATGATTATTAACCCTTATGTTTTTGAGTAATAAAGCAATTTTTTTAGCAAATTTTGCATTTTTTTCTTGTATTAAATCTAAGGTTTCAATTAAATGAGCTTTTTTTAACTTTCCTACTCTTTGCTTAAGTCTTGCTGGAAAATATTCTATTTCAACAATTGAACCAATTTGCAAATTTGCCCTATTTTTGGAAGAAATTTTATTCAAACCATTTGCAAAAAGTTCGAAGCAACCTTTTTCATTAAAAAATGAAACCAAAAAGCCATTTTCTTCAATTTGATAAATTGAAAGAACAATAGCTTTTGAAATATTTTCACTCATTTTGCTCCTAATTTTTTATTTTCTTATTTAGTAATAATATAATAAAATTATATTACAATTTTAAATTAGAATAAAAGAGGTTTTTATGGAAATATTAGAAATTAAACAGTTATTTATAAAAATTGTTTCCTCAACTCCAGGTATTACTGGTATTCATTTGATAACTGGTGATGATCAACTTTGAAGCAGTGATATTAATTCAAACGATGATTCAGATTTAATTGACAAAATTTTTTGCATTGAAACTGATGGTGGATACAGTTTTAAACTTGCGATTTCAATTTTAAGTAATATTAACGTAAAAAACTTATGCTCTGAACTTTATCAAAAAATATCTTATACATTTTCTCAACAAAAAATCAAATTTAATAATTTAACAATTGTAGTTAAAGGGGTTTCTTATGAATAAAAAAATTTTAAATGGTTATGAATTTGCTAATGCTTTAATTTCTGGTGCAAATTCATTAAGAAACTCTAAAAACAGAATTGATGCATTAAATGTTTTCCCTGTTCCTGATGGTGACACAGGAACAAATATGTCAGCGACAGCAATGTCAGTTGTTGAACCTCTTAGTTCCGTTTCAGAAAATGTTCGGATTGATGAAGTTGCTAAAATTGTTTCACAAAGTATGATTTATGAAGCACGTGGTAACTCAGGAGTTATTTTAAGCCAAATATTTAAAGGTTTTTCTTTAGGTGTTACTGAAAAAGAAGCACTGGATTTAAATGAACTTCTTGATGCTTTAAATTCGGCAGTTGATCGTGCTTATAAGTCAGTCTTTAAACCTGTAGAAGGAACAATATTAACAGTTATTAGAGAAACAACAGAATTTCTAAATTTAGAATTTAGAAACCAAAAACAAGAAGTTTCAATTCAAGAATTCTTCAAAAAACTTTTAGAATTCGCAAGGAAAAGTTGCAATGAAACGCCAAATAAATTAAAAACTTTACGTGAAGTAGGTGTAACTGATTCTGGTGGAGAAGGATTATATGAAATTTTTAGAGGTATGTTGCAGTACTTCATCGGAGAACCAGTTGAAATATCTGATAAACAAGAAGATATTTTAACTTTTTTAAGTGAAGATGAAGTATATGACGGAGAATTTGGTTATTGTACTGAGGTTTTAGTTGATTTATTTGAATTTGAAACATTTGACAAAAACGCATTTACATCTGAATTAGAAAAAATTGCTAACTCATTAGTTGTTGTTACCGATGATAATATTTTAAAAGTGCATGGTCATACCGAAAAACCAGGTGATTTATTAAATCTTTCACAAAAATATGGTGAATTTATAAAAATAAAATCTGAAAATATGACTTTACAAGCAAACAATTCAAAAGCTAACAAGCAAAAATTTAATGAAACATCAAAACAAATTGAAAGAGTTCAAAGTGCAGTTGTTTCATGCAATTTAGGTTCTGGTATTATTCAAAGAATGAAAGACTTAGGATGTGATTATATTGTCGAATCAGGACAAACACAAAATCCATCAGCACAAGATTTAATTAATGCAATTAAAAGTACAAATGCTGAAACTGTTTTTATTCTGCCTAATAATTCAAATGTTATTTTAGTAGCACAACAAGCAGCGCAGGTTGTACAAGATACTAATGTTATTGTAATACCTACAAAAACTCAAATTCAAGGAATGACAGCAATGTTAAATTACAATCCAGAATTTGATAATCAAACAAATATTGAATTAATGAGCGAAAGTATTGAGAATGTTCAAACAGGTGAAATCACAAAAGCAGTAAGAGATACTAAAATTAATGGTGTTCAAGTTAATAATGGTGATTATTTAGCAATACATGATCATAAAATAGTTGCTTCAAACAAGGATTGGAAGGATTCAGTTAAATATTTAATTAAAAAAATGATTAAACCAACAAGTGAGATTATTTCAATTTTTTATGGTGATGAAAGCGATCAAAGGAGTGCTGAAGAAATTGGAAACTTTATCGAATCAAAATATAATATTGAAATTGAAATCATTGCGGGTAATCAACCAAACTATGACTTCTTAATAGGGGTAGAATAATGCAAAAAAAACATATTATATTTGATATTAATGGTTTAGATTTAGGACAACAATTAGCTTATGACACATCAGCAAAGTTTGCCTTAAATAATTTAGATTGCAAAATCACATTAATTGGTGATTTATCTAAAATTAAAATAAATAACACTATTGAAAATTTAAATTTAATAAATAATTCTTTAAAATTTAGCGATCCAAGAAATCTTAGAGAGTCTTTAAAAGAAGAAACATCAATGAACCAGGCAGTTAAAATGATAGTTAATAATCAAGCAGATGGAATAATTTCTGGTGGTGATAGTGGTAATTATGTATCTTCTTTACTTTTTAAAGCAAAAAGACTTGAAGGGATTTCAAGACCTGCATTTATGCCAATTGTAACTTCTATCCATGATACAAAAACATTATTTTTAGATGTTGGAGCAAACTTAGAAGTCAAAACCGAAACATTAATTGAATGAGCAAATTTAGCAAATAAGTTTTATAAAAATATTTTTGGAATAAATAAACCAAAAGTTGCACTTTTAAATATTGGTACAGAAGACTATAAAGGCTTTGAATTTGTTAGAGAAGCAAATGAAATTTTAAAAAATCAAACAGAACTAAATTACACAGGTTTTCTAGAACCAAGAGATATTTTAAGTGGTAAGGCAGATATTGTTGTGATTGATGGTTATGGTGGAAACTTAATTTTAAAAAGTTATGAGGGTGCAATATCAACATTTTTTAATATTTTAAAAGATACAATAAAATCAAGTTTGCTTACAAAAATAGTTGGTTTAATTTTAAAGAAAAAACTTAAATCAAAAGTAAAATCTCTTGATTATAAATCTGCTGGTTCTGCATGAGTAATTGGTGTTAATGCTTTGGCTTTAAAAATACACGGTTCAAGCGATGAAGTTGCTATTTTATCTGCCTTAAATAGTATGAAAGATGCAATTTCAAAAGATTTATTAAATAAACTTAAAGAAAATTAAATGACAAAAAATCATATTCAAAATATTGAAGAATTTTTAAACAAAATAGCTCTTGAACCAAAAAATATTTATATTTTTCAAGAAGCATTAACACATAGATCATTTGCGAACACATCTAAAAAGAAAAATTTTCATTACGATAGACTTGAATTTTTAGGTGATGCAATATTGGATTTTATTGCTTCGGTTTATGTTTTTAAAAATAATTCAAGCTTAAATTCAGGTGAATTATCAAGATTAAGATCTTCAATTATAAGTACAGAAACATTAATGCAAATTTCTGATGATTTAGGTTTAACTGATATTTTAAGAACAGGACCTGGATTAACTAGTCAAGAAGTAAAAAATTCTCCAAAGGTTAGAGCAGATATATTTGAAGCTTTTTTAGGTGCGATTTTTGTAGATCAAGGTTTATCAAGATCAATTGAATTTGTGCATAAATATTTATTAAATCAAAATTCACAAAGTAGAATTTTTGATAGGTTTTCACAAGATAAAGATCCGAAAACAGAATTACAAGAGCACTTTCAAAGCATAAGCAAACAAAACATTTCTTATGAGATTTATGAGCAAGACATAAATAATATTAAACACTTTACTGCAAAAGCAGTTCATGATGGTATTATTTATGGAATTGGTGAAGGTAAATCTAAGAAAGAAGCACAAAATAATGCAGCCAAATCAGCATTAGAAAAATTAAACATAAAGGAATATAATGAAATTAGTTAAATTAGAAGCACATGGTTTTAAATCTTTTGCCGATCCTGTTGTTTTACGTTTTGATGGTGGAGTAGCAGGTATTGTAGGACCAAATGGTTCAGGAAAAAGTAATATAAATGATGCAATACGTTGAGTATTAGGTGAACAATCTTCAAAAGAACTTCGTGGAGATTCTATGGAAGATGTTATTTTTGCAGGTTCAAAAACTGTTCAACCAATGAATAAGGCTTCAGTATCTTTAACATTTGATAATAAAGATAGATTAAGTTCAATTGATAGTGATTTTATTACCATTACAAGGGTTTTAGAACGTGGTAAGGGTATTAATGATTATTTTATCAATGGTGAAAAAAGCAGACATAAGGATATTAAAACAATTGCTATGGAAACTGGTATTGGAAAAAGTTCCCTTGCAATTATCTCTCAAGGTACAGTTGCTGATATTGCACAATCATCTGATGATGAAAGACGTTCTATTTTTGAAGAAGCAGCTGGTGTTTCAAAATATAAATTTAGAAAAGCAGAATCTGTTAAAAAACTTCAACTTGCAGATCAATCTTTAAATGTTATAGAAGCAACTGTTTCTGAACTTGAAAAAAGATTATCAACACTTAAAAAGCAAGCAGAAAAAGCATATTTATACAAAGAAAAATCAGAAGCTTTAAAAAATATTGAAATTGGTTTTTTGGCATACCGTATTGAACAAAATTCTCAAATTAAAAATCAACTTTCACAAGAACTAGAAGGTGTTGAAGAAACAAGAGAGCAATTTGAAAAAACTATTCAAGAATTAAAAGAAAAATCAGCAGAAAAAAGAGAAAAAAGTAAAGAATTAAGTGCTGAACTTGCTGATTTACGTGGAAAAGCAGAAGCAATAAAACAACGTGTTGCTAACTTAAACTCTTCAATATTAGAAGCAAAAACTAGAAGAAAAATGATTGCAGAAGGGCATGCAATCGATGAAAAAGCAAAATTGGAATCAGTAATTGGTGAAATTCGAAGTTTAGAATCAGCAGTTACTTATTTAAGAGAAAGTTTAAATAAATATAAAGAAAAATTAAATGTTTCAAATGAAAAAATTAATAATTTACAAATATCAATTAATGAAAATTACATTAATTTAAATAAAATAAATGAACAAATTAGAACAAATGATATTAATTTAAATTTACTAACAGAAAAGCAAAGAAATCACACAAACCTATTTAAAGGTGTTAAAACCATTATTGAAAATAAACAATTATTCAAAGGTTTTAAAGGTATTGTAGGTCAATTAATAAAAGTTTCGAATGAACACGTTTTAGCACTTGAAACTATTTTAAAATCCGCTGCACAACACATTGTTGTAGATAATTCTGAAACAGCTGTAAAAGCAATTGAATTTTTAAAGAAAAACAATAGTGGTAGAGCAACATTTATCCCGCTTTCATCTATTCAACCTAAATTTATCCGTGATGATTATTTATTAATTGTTAGAAATCAACCAGGTTTTGTTGGGGTAGCATCTGATTTGGTTGAATGTGAACCAGAATATAAAAAACTTGTAGATTTTTTAATTGGTAATGTTTTAGTTACTAATGATATACAATCAGCAAACAAAATTTCATCAATAATTGAAAAGAAATATATGATAGTTACACAAGATGGTAACATAATAAGAGTTGGCGGAATTATGGTTGGTGGTTCTGCTGAATCATCAGATGATATTATTGGAATTGATTCAAGAATTGAAGAATTAAAGAAAATAATCCCAGGTTTAAAAGCAATGCAAAATGGTTTACAACAAACTATAAATAAACTATCTGCAGAAATTGAAGATGAAAAAAAATACAATCAAAACTATTCAGTTGAATATAAAAATCTTCAAATCCAAATTGAAAATAATATTGAAAAAATAAATAAATATAAAACAGAAGTACAAGTTACAAATGAACAAATACAAAATCAAGGAATTGATAATACTACTATTTCAGAACAAGAAATTTTAGAATTAGAACGTGATTTAATTTCTGTTAATTTTGATTTAAAAACAAAAACTGAAATTAAAAATGATCTTGATCAAGATATTTATGTAATTGGTGAAAATATTAATAAGCAAAATACTATGCTTGCTCAATTACTTAATTCTTACAATAAAAAAACAGTTACTTTAAATAAAGCCATGACTGTTTTAGAATTAGATCAAAAAAGACTTTCTATCGATTATGGTTTAACATTAGATTTCGCAAAGAAAAACTTTAAACTTGAAACATCCGCACAGGTAGCTGAAGAAACAGTTAATCAACTAAGAGTTGAAATTGCTGAACTAGGTAGCGTTAATCTTGATTCGATTCGGGAATGTGAAGAAGTTGAAGAAAGATATAATTTTAATGTTTCAAACAGAGATGAATTATTAGAAGCTAAAAATATTTGTTTAAGTGCTATTGCTGAACTTGATAAAAAGATAGTTACACGTTTAACAAATATTGTTAATGATGTAAATCAAGAAATGCATAAGGTATTCTCATCAATGTTTGGTGGTGGATCTGCAGAAGTAAAATTTGTTAATCCAAATAATGTTTTAGAAAGTGGTATAAGCATTTATGCTCAACCCCCAGGGAAAAGCGTTAAAAATCTTAAACTATTTTCTGGTGGTGAAAAATCACTGATCGCAATTTCGCTTTTATTTGCAATTTTAAGAGCAAGACCTCTACCGCTTTGTATTTTAGATGAAGTTGAAGCTGCTCTAGATGAAGCTAATGTTGTAAGATTTGCTGAATATTTACAAGAATTAAAACATCAAACACAATTCCTTGTAATTACACACCGTGTTGGAACAATGACAAGAGTAGATGCTTTATTTGGAGCAACTATGCAAAAACGTGGTGTAACAAATTTCTTTAGTGTTCAACTTGAAGAAGCAAAAAAACTTGTAGATGAAGCAAATTAAGAAAACATAAACACGCTAAGTAGCGTGTTTTTTCATTTGGGAAATAATTTTTTTTTGATAAAATAAAACAGCATTAATTAAACAGCAGTTTATTATGTTTGAAAATAAACTTAACATGTAAAATTTGTAAGTAAATAAGCTGATTCAATTGAAAACATTAAGTTAAGATTATACAAATAGAAATAAACCCTCTTAATTATGCAAAGCAAAAAATTAGAGAGGAAATATTTATGTCAAGATATACAGGACCAGTTTTTAAAAAATCTCGTCGTTTAGGTTTTTCAATTCTTGAAAATGATAAAGAGTTTTCAAAAGGTAAAAAAAGAACCTATGCACCAGGTCAACACGGAAACAAAAGGGTAAAACTTTCAGATTATGGTTTACACTTATATGAAAAACAAAAAGTTAAACATGTTTTTGGTTTAAATGAAAAACAACTACGTAAAACTTTTGAAAAAGCAGTAAAAATCAAAGGTGTTACAGGTACAAACTTACTTCAATTATTAGAATCACGTTTAGATAACGTTGTTTATAGAGCAGGTTTTGCCACAACAAGAAGACAAGCACGTCAATTAGTAAACCACGGGCACTTTACATTAAATGGTAAAAAAGCTAACATACCTTCAATGCATGTTTCTTTAGGTGATACAATTGAATTAAGAGAAAAATCAAGAACAAATAAACAAATAGTTGAATCTTTAGCAGCAAAAGATTCAGCGGCATGATTAACAAGAAAAGACTTCGTTATTAAATTTGATAGATTACCAGAAAGAAGTGAAGTACTTCCAACAATTAAAGATGCTTTAATTGTTGAGTTCTACTCAAAATAATAATTTTTTAAAGGAATATAAATTATGAAAAAAGATTTACATCCAGCATACCACGAAGTTAAAGTTACATGTGCAACATGTTCAAAAGAATTTTCTTTTAAATCAGTTAGAAAAAGTTTTTCAGTTGATGTTTGTTCAGGTTGTCATCCAGTATTCACAGGAAACAGAACACAAGTGAAAGCAACAGGTAGAATTGATAAATTCAACAAAAGACTTGAAAAGAAACAAAAATAATTTTTTTAAAATTCGGTATCTAAATATCGAATTTTTATTTAACTTTTTTGATTTATGTTTTATAATATTTAAGTATTTAAAAATTAAATAAAAAATATAAAAAAATATTTGATTTTTTATTTTATATGCTATAATATATTAGCAAATAAAAAAGAAATGCGGGTGTAGTTTAATGGCAGAACTTCAGCCTTCCAAGCTGACTATGAGGGTTCGATTCCCTTCACCCGCTCCATATCATTTTATGACCATATATTTAAAAAGATCTTCTTTTTCAAAGAAGATCTTTTTAATTAAATTTTTGAGTATTTTTAAATATATAAATGCTTATCAAATCTGTAAAAAATTAGACAATATTAGTCTAATTAATGTTTATTTCCTCTTTGTTTGATTTTTAAAATCTTCATACTCTTTTACTGAATTTTTTAATTTTTCTATAATGATATTATCATCAAAAGGTTTTACATCTTGAGCATTTACTCAAAGAATTGTTAAATAATATACAAGTATTTTTTGTTGTAATAAATATTCAGGTCAATATGAATCATATTCATCGAGAAAAATTTGTTCTTGTTCTTTTGTTAAATATGATCCACAAATAAAATAAGCTAAATCAAAATGTTTATCTCCCATTGCAGCATATTCTCAATCAATAAAATAAATTTTACCATCTATACCACTTAAAATATTAGAAGTATATAAATCGTTATGTAAAGGTCTATTATTTTGACTCTTTGACAAAATTAAATTAATTCTTTTATATAAATCATTTATTATTTGAATATTAATTCCTTTTTGATTTAAAATTTTTCTATATTCCTTAATACGTCTGGCTATATTAGATTTTGAAAATTTTAAATTTGAATCATGCAATTCTTTTAATTGATTAGCTATTGTTTTTAATATATTTTCATCAAAAATTAATTCTTTTGTTTTTATCCATTCTCATTCTGAATGATCTTGTGAGTTATTAATTAATTTTGGTACAAAACTAAATTTTTTAAGTAATTCATATTCAATTTTATGATTAAATAAATTTATATTTTTTTCTTGGTAAAAAGTATTATTATTTTTATAACTTTTGTTAGTAAAACCTTTTTTTATTTGTTCCATTTTTTCTCCTTTTCAATATAACTTTAATATGTCAATTGAAAATATTTTAAATAATATTGTGAAACTGCTAAGACAAAGTGATTTAAGTTTTGATATTAAAACCGGTGATGGTAGAATAGATTCTAAACTTTACGAAGAAGTTGTTTTTATAGAAATAATAAGAAATCCTAAAATTAAAGATTTTTTATTAAAAAATAAAATTAATTTTAATAAAACTAATATTCGTGATTGATATGATATTTCTTTTGAAAACAATGAATATTTTATACCAATTAATATTAAGGTTTCAAATTTAGAGAAAAATCAAAGCGATAATTTAAATTCAAAATTAGGTATTTATTACGCTTTAACCGGAAAGATTCCACATTTTCAAAATGAAATAAAATGAGAAGATTATTTTAAAGAATTGTATGAGAACATTCAGGATAATAATAAAGACTATTATTTTATTATAATCAATAAAAATAATTCAAATGATATATTTTGAACTTCTTTAAAAAGAATATCTTCACTTGTATCAAATGGTAATAACTTACCTTTTCAATGTGTTTGAAATAACAATAGAATACATAAAAACAGAAACTTTAATGATTCAAAAAATTTTATTTTGAAAAAACTTGAAGAAAGTATAACTAAAAGAGCAAAAATATATTTTGATTTTAAAAAATATTTTTCTTAATTCTGTTTAATTATTGCTTTTAAAATACTTTGACTAAAGTGGTATCTTCCGTCCTTTTTAATTCCTGCTAATTCTCAATCATGAGAATTTAATTTATTACACAAGTCTTTTGCTTGATTCTTAGAGCTAAAGGTATAAATACATAAAACAGATGCATCATAATTAACAAACATACCATAAGGAATTCTTTCTAAGATATAAAAAGGATTTATTTTACGAGTTTTGCAATTAACAAATATTGTATAAGTAAAATTTTCTGGTGATTTTGGAACAGGTCTTATTCATTTTTGTGGTTCGTATTTTATGAACTTGGTCAGTTTTGTTCTTTCAGTTGTTGAATCTATAAATTCAGTATCACCTTTTTCAAGATAAGAATTAAAACCTGATGCTCCACCAACTTTTATAATAATTTTTTGATCACTTTTTATAAATGATCCAAAAATTATTTTTCCTTCACTGAAAATATAATCAATTTTTTCAGGATGATTTTTTGCTTTAATAATTTTAATAATTGCAGTTGGTATAGAAGCATCATGTCAAATATTTTCTTTAACTTGTTCTCAGTGTGTTATTGAAAAATTTTCATTAATAATTTTATTTAAGTTTTTACCAGATGTGTTTGTAAAAATATTACTAGGAACAATTCATATTAGTTCACCGTTTTCTGTTAAATCTTTTAATGCTTTTTCTAAAAAATAGTGAAATAAATTAGGTTTATGAATTAATAATTTTGATTCTGGTCTATTTTCAATATTGTTAAATTTTACATATGGTGGATTACCAATAATTACATCTGCTTTGTAATTAGTATTAAAGTAAGAATCGATTATTGCTCCTTTATGAGCAATTTTTTCATCTATTTCAATACCTACAACATTTTTATATTTTTTAATTAATTTGAAATAAAAGTTTCCACTACCTGATGAAGTTTCTAGAATAAGATTAGGGTTTGCCTTAGAAATTAAGTTTAACATCTTATCCACAATAAATTCAGGTGTAAAAACTTGACCTAGTTTATTTTTATCTAACATTATTTTCCAAATTTAAAATAACAAACATCACCATCTTGCATTATGTATGTTTTTCCTTCTTGACGCATTTTACCAGCATTTTTAGCACCAGTTTCACCACCATATTTTATATAATCATCAAAACTAATAACCTCAGCTTTAATAAATTTCTTTTCAAAATCAGTATGGATTACTCCAGCGCATTTAGGTGCGCTTCAACCTTTGTGATATACTCATGCTCTAGCTTCAATTTTACCAGCAGTAAAGTATGTTTCAAGAGATAGTAAATCGAAAGCAGCTTTAGTTAATGAATCTAAACCTGATCTTTCTATATTATAAAGTGCTAAAAATTGATTTTTCTCTTCTTGATCTTCTATTACAGAAACTTCTGATTCAATTTGAGCTGATATTGGTATTATTTTTTCATTTTCTTTTAATGAATTTTCAAGTGCCGCAAATAATTTATCATTTTTATAATTTATAAATTGTTCAGGACTTAAATTAGCAACATAAATAATTGGTTTAAATGTTAATAAATGATAACCTTTAATATATTTTTTTTCATTTTCATCGAGTTCAACATCTCTTGCCGCAATATTATTTTCTAAAGCTTGCTTAATTTTTAGTGCAGCATTTTGTTCTATAATTCCATCTTTATCACCGGACTTAGCTTTTTTAGCAACTCTATTTAATACATTATTAACTGTTTCTAGATCAGCAAGCATTAATTCATAATTAATAACTTCTTTATCTCTAACTGGATCGACCGAGTTTGCAACATGCATAATATTTTTATCTTCAAAACATCTAACTACATGAATAATTGCATCAACTTCTCTAATATTTGCTAAAAATTTATTACCTAAACCTTCACCTTGTGCTGCACCTTTAACAAGACCTGCGATGTCTACAAAATCAAATGTTGCTCACACAACCTTATCTGGATTTATGAGATTGGCTATTTCTTGTAATCTTTCATCATAAAGTGGTACTGATGATATATTTGGTTCAATAGTTGTAAAGGCATAATTATTAGCCTCTACTTGTTTTTTTGTAATTGCTTTAAATAGTGTGCTTTTTCCAACATTTGGTAATCCTACTATACCCGCTTTTAATGACATTTATACCTCCATTTTTTATTAATTTTACTTTAAATTTGATAAAATTTAAAAAAATACTCAAGAATAGGAAATAATGAATTTAGAAACTCTTAAATCGTGATACTATCTATATAATACAGAAAGTATATATGTATCAACACATAACGTTTTTTTAGAAAATTTCAGAATTAATAATGAATGAAACAAAGATTTATTTTTAAAACCTAAGTCAACTATATATGGAATTGAATTTAATAATAATAATTTGTTTGGATTTAATAGCATTAATGCTTTTACACTTTTAAGTATTATTGATTTACACATAAATGCAACATTTAATAAAAGTAATAAACAAGTTTTAATTGCAACTAATTCTGATGATTTACTAAATTTAAAAGATTTTGTAATAAGATTTTGTAATACTAAAAAAATAGATGTTTTTTTACATAACATAAAAAGTGTTAATGAATTTTTAGTTCTAGAAACCTTAAAAAGTTCTCAATTAAAAAACTGTTTTTATATATATTTTAATAATGCAAATAATAAATTTTATTTAAAAATTTTTAATAATGGAAAAATTTTATCACAAGAAAAACAACAAGAATATATTAATAAATTGCTTTTTTATGAAGGTTCATTAATACTAACTAAAAACAACAATAGTTTAATTTTAAATATTGATAAAATTTTACATTTTACAATAGAAAATAATATAACAACAAAAGTTGAATATTTTGAAAGAATATATAAAAAACCACCTTTTTCAATTTCTTTTATCTCTTTAAATCACGAATCTGAATATATTCTTAATTCACTCTTTAGTAGTACTAAATTTAAAATAAACCGTCTTAGAAATATTTACTTTCATAATTTGTGAAATGAATCTAATTTAAGTTACACTTTTTTGTCTAAATTTACAATAAACAATTATAAATCTGATTTACTTATTTTGATTAATGAAAAAAATTTGTTTAAAATATGGATTAAGACCAAAAGAAGTTATCGACTTTTAAACGAAGATGAACTTTTTTATCTTTTTTTAAACTATAATTTTATTAGTTGGAAAAAGAAAAACTGAATTAATAGATATTTAATAAACATTCCTTTTTATGCAAGTGAGTATATAAAAAAAATGTTATATACATATAATATATATTTTAAAGAATCACAAGAAGTAAATGATAATATTTTAATTTCTTATACAAACAATACTTTTTCATGAAATAATTCACAAACATTAAATTATGACAATTTTATTTTTTTAATTGATTTTTGTTTTATGATCTATTCATATAAAATAAATAATAATTTATATGAACTAAAATTAAAAAAACTAGATGATTTAAAAAATGAATTTTTATTTAAAGAAAAAAGAATTTCAATTAGTTACGAAAAAGCAAAAGAAGCAAGAAACTATTTTAATACCCATGAAAAATTTTCTAAAAATACACAAATAACCGATATTAATTTACCAGAAAATAATTCATCAAATACTGATACTTTTATAAAATTGTGAATTAGAGATAAGCAAACAAATTGCATTGTTTATATGTTTTATGATTTTCAAAACAAAAATTTGGTCATAAAAAGCCAATACATTTTACCAAAGAAAAAGAATATTTTTTATTACAAAGTAAGACATTTTTTTTTGATTAAAAAAATTATTTCTGCTTTAAATTCTTTATTAAAATAACACAAATAAGTTGATCGTCAATTAAAAAGTCACGATGCAAGTTTCGAGCTTGCTCGTGACTTTTTGTCCCATCTGATAAAATATAGTAATAGTAAAAAGTGAAAGGACAAGTGAATTATATATGATAAATTTAAATCATAAAAATAAACAAATTAATAACATTATTTGTGTTGAAATTAATGGACATTTTAGAAGAGAAAAAACTTCTTATAAAAAGAAAAATTTTCATTTTAAAATTAGTAAATTAACAAAAGAAGACATCAAAATTACTAATAAATATTGAGAATTAAATACTACAAAAAAATCAAATCATACATCCCTAACAGAGGTAGTAACAGTCTTTGAAAATCTTGATAAA
>NZ_JHWE01000012.1 GCF_000622205.1 Mycoplasma leonicaptivi ATCC 49890 | reverse complement strand
TTTTTTCTTTTACTTATTTTTGCGCCAGTTGGTATTAAAACTTTTTTAAATTTTTCTATCATAAAATGTCCTTTTTTTATTAGTATAAGTATTATACTAAATTATTTTAAAAAACAAAATAAAAAAATATTTTTTTTATAAATTTTTGGTAAAAAACGCACTTTTAAAAAGTAAAAGTGCGTTAGTATAATAAATTACTGAAAGTTTAAAATATAATGTATAAACCACTATAAACAGCAACACCAGCAGGACAATCTATTATTTTTAAATCGCCTTCAATTTTAAGTAAATTATTTATTGCAATTTTTGTTTTATAAGTATCTAAAATTCCCTGAGTTCTTCCAAAAGCATATCATTCATCTTTTTTTAACATTTTAATATCACGATTTAATAAAAGATCTTTGTTTTTAAGTAAGTAATTAAAAATTTCACTATCTTTTTTAATTTCATCTATGTTGATTAATATTCCATTTTCATCATAAGGATAAAATATTTTTGTATATTTTGCTCTTGAGGCTTTAATAATAGGTAATATAAAATCAGAATTGATTTTAAAATCTTGTATAAAAACTTTATCACAAAGAGTTGCTAAACCATTTTTTACTTCAACTTTATCCATTTTATTATTATTTAAAATCTCTTTTAAATTAATTAATTTACTTTTTTTATTAAAATAGAATGATTTGTTTATATAAAAATCATCAATTTTTAAAAAATCAATAAATTTTGGTTCAAAAACTTTATCATCATACTCAAAATATTTAATAAAATTTTCAGTATTATTTTTATCTAACAATGTTATTGCTGTATATGTTGTAGCATTAAATGCTTGAAAATGTTTTAAGTCTACAATTTTTTTAATAAGTTTATTTTCACAAAAATATTGTCTCATTTCTTGACTGGCTAAACTATTAAAATATGAACTTGGTGTTATATAACAAAGTTTGCCATTTGGATTTAACATATTAATACCAATTTCAAAAAATACAATATACAAATCAGACATCCCTTTTTTAGCAAATGAAAAGTTTTTAATTTTGTTATATTCTTTTTCAAAATTATGAATTCTTACATATGGCGGGTTCCCAACAACAAAATCCATTTTTTGATTAAATATTTCTACATCTAATGTATTTTTATTTAATATATTTCAATTAACATTTTCAATATTAAAATTTTTAACCAATTCATCAAGTTGTTTTATACATTTATTATATGCATTTGCATTAATTTCTATACCGTGTATATAGGTTTCAAGGTGATTTTTTAACTCTTTTTTATTATTATTGTTTATTAAAAAGATCTTTATATATCTTGAAACTATTTCAACTAAAAAAGCACCATCACCACAACTATTGTCAATTATATGTTTATTTAAAATATTATGATCATTATATTTAATAATATCAAGTATGTTATTTACAATAAAAGAAGGTGTATAAACAACACCGCTTGTTTTAACCATTTTCTTTGTTATTTGCATACATCTCCTTTTTTATATTCTATAATATTTAATTTTAAAATAAAAATATTAAATAAATTATTTGAAAATAAGTTATTTAATATTTATTGTATTTATAAAACTATTATGATTTATTTTTTAAAAATATAGTTTCTTGATAGATAATAAAGTGCTTCTGAAATTGTTGGGTGTGTATAAGTGTTTTGTTGTAAATCTGAAAAACTGATGTTAAATTTCATAGCAAGAGCAATTAAGTTTATAATAGCATTTCCTTCTTCAATAAACATAAAGCAACCAAGGATTTGATCATTGTTTGCGTCAACTATAAATTTTATAAATTTATTTTCAGGATTTAAACCATCTGCTAAATATCTTGGAAGAGCTACTGCTGGTATAGTAAAAGTTTTATATTCAATATTTTGTTGTTTAACTTGTTCTTCAGATAAACCAACACCACAAAATTCAGGATTTAAATAAACTGATCAAGGAATTAATTTTGTATTAATTTTTTGATTTTTATTTTTGTTTAAAATGTGATTTGCGCAATTATCTGCTGATTTATATGCATAAGATGTAAGCATAAATTCACCTGTTACATCACCAATTGCATAAACATTATCTAAACTTGTTTGTGAATTTTCATCAACAATTACAAAACCATTTTTATTTTCTAAATTTAATTCTTCAAATGCTTCTGTATTTGCAAAACGACCAATTGCAACCAGAATTTTATCTGCTAAAATATTGTTTTCTTGATTTGTTTGGGTATATGTAATTTGATTGTTGTTAATTTGTGTTATTTGTACATTTTCAAGAATTTTTACATTTTTAGATTCTAAGTATGCCTTAACAGATGTTTTAAGTGCTAAATCATATCTTTGCATAAATTCAGTATTACATAAAATTGATACTTCTGAACCTAATGTTGCATAAAAATAAGCAAACTCTAATGCAATAGGTCCAGAACCAATGATTGCTAATTTAGCAGGAACTTCATTTAAATAAAGCGCTTGTTCTGAGTCAATTACATATGGATTTTGAGTATCAACAAAACTTAATTTTCTATTTTGAGAACCAGTTGCAAGCACTAATTTTTGATATTCAATTACAGTTTGATTATCTAAGACTAAATAGTGATTGTTTTGGTCTTTTTTAACTTTTGCACTATTAAAGTAAATATCCACATTTGCATTTGTTAAAAGATTTTTAATATTTGTATTAAGTTTTTCTTTATTAAATTGTCTTCTGTTTTGAATGGCACTAAAATCAATATTATTAATTTGTGAATCAAAACCATATTTTTGTGTATCTTTTAAAAGGTCATAAATTTTTGCTGATTTAATTAAAGTTTTAGTTGAAATACATCCACGGTTTACACAAGTACCACCAAGGTCTTTTTTTTCAATTAAAGCAACTTTTTTACCATTAGTTGCTAAAATATTAGCAAGTGTATATCCACCAGGACCACCACCTAATATTGCTACGTCATATTTTTTATTCATCTTTTGTTACTTCCTTTACTTGAATATATAAATCATCTAATTGTTGAGTTTCAACAGATGATGGAGCATTTGTAAATAAATCTTCGCTTCTTGAATTTTTAGGAAAAGCAATTACATCACGAATTGTTTGATGATTTGTTAAAAGCATAACAATACGATCAATACCTAAACCAATACCACAGTGTGGTGGTACACCATAATCTAGTGCTTTTAAAAAGAAACCAAATTTATTTTCTTGTGCATTTTTATCTAAGTTTATTAAATTAAACATTTTTTCTTGTGTTGCTCGGTCAAAAATTCTTGCTGAACCTGAACCTAATTCAAAACCGTTTAAAACTAAATCATAACTTTTAGCTTTAACATCTGCTTTATTCATTTGATCAATTTGATCTAATGGATGATCAAATTGAGTAAAAGGATGATGTGCTGCTGCTCAAGTATTTGTTTCTTCATCGTATTCAAACATTGGGAACTTTACAACTCATTTAAAGTTTAATTGATCTTTTGCTCAATTGTACATTGAGTTTAATTCTACCCTAATTGCACCTAATGCTTGTGATGCTTTTTCGTATTTATTAGCAACTATAAAATATGAACCATTTGGATTTTGATGTAAGTTTAAAAGTTTTTGAATTTCATCGCTTGGTATTTTGTTGGCAAAATTAGTATTTATAATAGCACCATTTTCAACTGTAAAATAAAATAAAATATTTGCACCATTTTTCTTAGCAATTTCTTCTAGTACTTTGAAATCTTTTTTAGTAATAATTTCATCAATTTTTAAAAGTCTTTTAGCAGGTGCATTTTTAATGATTTCGAAGTCTGAATTATTGCAAAAATCATTTATATCAGCTATAAATTGCTCATATCTAAAATCTGGCTTATCTGAACCATATTTAGAAATACATTCGTCGTAATCAATTTTATCAAAAGGAATTTTTAAATCAATATTCATTGTCTTTTTTAAAGCATATTGAAACATTTTTTCAATAATTGCTCGAAAATCTTCAACTTCTGTAAAACTGATTTCTACATCAAGTTGTGTAAATTCTGGTTGACGATCTTTTCTTGAATCTTCATCTCTAAAACATCTAGCAAATTGAAAATAACGTTCAAAACCAGATATCATTAATAATTGTTTAAATAATTGTGGACTTTGTGGTAAGGCATAAAAGGAATTAAATTTTCTTACTGGTACTAAAAAATCACGAGCACCTTCTGGTGTTGCTTTTGATAAAATAGGAGTTTCAATTTCCATAAAATCCTTATTTTGTAAAAATTCACGCATTGCAAAAATTAACTTATTACGAAATGCAAAAGTTTTTTGCATTACCGGTCTACGTAAATCTAAAAATCTATTTTGTAGTCTTATTTCTTCTTTTACTTCAATATCATCTCTAATTTGAAATGGTAATTCATTAACTGATGTAGATAAAACTTTGTATTCTGAAACAATAACTTCAATTTCACCAGTAGCAATTGTTGGATTAACATCTTTTCTTTTTGCAACTATACCTGTTGCTTGTAAAACAGATTCTTTGTTTATATTAATGTTTTGATTAAAAACAAGTTGTGTAATGCCGCATTTATCACGTAAATCAATAAATGTTAATTCACCAAATTTTCTTTTATTAGCAACTCAACCATATAAAGTTACTTCTTTATTAACATCATCAATTCTTAATTGATTGTTATTGATTGTTTTAGTCATCTTCATATTCTCCAAACATAGATTCTGAAAACTTTTCATCAATTATTTCAGAATATTCTCTTAAAAATCTTATTAAGGTTGGTACTCCGTATTCATCACCAACAAAAGTTATTTTATCACCAGAATGTAAGTGTTTTACAACAAACATATTTTGATTAATTTTAGGATCATCAGTTATTATAAATTCAGCACATTTATTTGCTTTTTCAAAAGATTTTTTAGATTTTTCAATTGAATATTGAAAATTAACTTTTAAACCATCAAACATTATTAAGTTTTCACTTCATAAATTATGAAGTTTTACAATATTATCTTCACTTAAAGATGAAGCCATATAAATATCGTATCTTTCAAATAAATCTTCTTGAATTTCTGAAACTTCAATTAGATTATCACGGATAATACTTGCACAACGATCAACTCCAAAACCAAAACCAACACTTGATTCAGGTTCGCCACCTAATTGCTCAATTAAGTTAGAATATCTTCCACCACCAATAATAGTTGCTTGTGCATTTTTATTTTTACTTTCAACAAACTCAAATACTACTTCATCATAGTAATCTAAACCTCTAACAAGATCATCAGAAATTGTGTATTTAATATCTGAGTTATCTAAAAATGATAAAACCTTTTTAAAATATTGTCTTGATTCATCACTTAAATAATCCATAAGTTTAGGTGCATTTTTAATAAAGTCCTTTTGTGAATCAATTTTATCATCTAAAATTCTTAAAACACTTTTTGAATCTAATCTTTGTTGCGAGATTTCACTTAATTGATCTTTGTATGGTAATAAATATTCATATAACACTTTTTGGTATGTTTCACGTGATTTTTGGTCACCAATAGTGTTGATTTTAAGTTTAAAATCAACATCTAAGATATCTAAAACATCATGTGCTATTTTAATAACTTCGAAGTCTTTTAGTGGACTTTTATCTCCTACAAATTCAATCCCTGCTTGATAAAATTGTCTATATCTACCTTTTTGAGGTTGTTCGTATCTGAACATAGGTCCATAGTATGCATATTTTTTAACAGGTGTTTTGTTTCATTTGTTTTCAATATAAGCACGTACAAATGATGCAGTTCCTTCTGGTCTTAGAGCAAGTTCTCTATCACCTTTATCTAAGAATTCATACATCTCTTTTTTAACAATTTCTGAACCCTCAACACTTCTTTTAAAAAGTTCACAACTTTCAAAAATAGGTGTTTCTATAAATTTGTAATCATATTTATTAATTACATATGTAAAAGCTTTTATAATATCTTCTTTTACACGGTAATCATAAACATCGTAATCTTTTGTACCTTTAATTTTTGTAATCATTTTTACTCCTTTATTAATTTTTATAATTATACAAAATTAGATATAAAATTCATGTATTTTACAAAAATACATGAATTATTTTTATCTTTATTTTGGTGATTTTACATATGGCGGGAGTTAAAGGAATCGAACCCTTACTTGCAGTTTTGGAGACTGTAGCACTACCACTATACTAAACTCCCAGATATGTAAATTATAAACTATTTGCTATTTTTATATATTTAATTTATTGAACTAAATTTGGTTTATAAATTTTTCAACCATTTGATTAAATTCTTCAACTTTTGTTGTTGAGTTAAAAAATGGTAAACCAATAATTTTATAATTTTTAAAAAATAAATTATTAATTTTTGAGGTATTAGTAATTTGATTTAAAAATTCTTCTTTTCATTTATCTTCTTCTAATAAATGTGTTCCTTTTGGTTCAATAAATGTTTGATATGTGATATTGTCATTGTTGATTTTTTTTCTACAAAATAGTACAAAATCAGGTTCAAAACGCTCACCTGAATCAAATGAATAAATTGCTAATTCAGGAAATCTTTCGTTTCTGATTAAGTAATATTCTAAATCTTTTTCTTTTAATTTTGGTTCAATGTGTGTTTTAAAATATTTAATAAAAAGTTTTTCTTCAGAAGTACCATAGTTATCATTAAAAACATATCATTGTTCCTGATTTAAGTCAATTTGATATTCTTGATTGTGTGATTCATTTTGTGAAGCACCCTTACCACCATTGCTGTCAACTTTTTCTAGATAAACTGTTTTATCTTTAATCACATTTTTAAGTGGTTTTGCTTCAAAGGTTTTAGAACCTTTGTATTCTGGTTTGATTAATGATATTTTTGTAGATATTTCACTTAAAACTTTTTTGAGAGCTCTAAAAATTTCTCTTCCACTTAAATGATCATCAAGATATGAAATTTCAATTTGAATATTACCTAAAAAATCATCGCTTGTAAAAAACTCTTGTTTTGATTTTATTGTAGGATATTTTGCTTTTAAAAAATCAAATCTAAATTCATTAAAATATTCTGCTGCACCTAATAGAATATTTAAATTAATATCTTTAAATTTAAGTGTTGTGATATTCATTTTTTGTTTAGCGACAGTATCGTTATTATTTGATTCATTAAATAAATTTAAAACATTACCTTTACCAGTATATGATTTGTAATAATAGGTATTATTTCTTAATGAAGAATCAACACTTTTTACTTCATTTCTGCTTTTTATCTCTTTTTTGTTTGAAAATATTCAAGCATTATTAAAAAATTCTGTTTCTTTAAATTCTTGTTTTAGTTTATATGTAATTTCAATTGGATCTGGTGATTGTAATCCAGTTTCAATTAAAGCCTGTCTTAGTTCAAAAATATATTTTGAATCGTTTTTACTGTGAAAAAACATTGTTTCTAAAATTCTTTTGTCATTTGTTAAATCGTTATCATATTTACGTACAAATTTTAATTCTTCATCTTCATCTACAAATGGACAATACCTTGCGCCTCTTCCGATTAATTGCGCTTCTTTTATTGTGTATGTACCAACTTTACCTGGTTTTCCTGAACCTTGTCTAGTATCATATAAACGAACAATATCAAATAAGTTTAATACATCTCAACCTTCATTTAACATATCAACAGCAAATATTAACCGAATTGGATTATCAATATCTTCAAGTGAATTAACTAATAATTGATTAGTTTTATTGTTATCTTCTGAACCATTCATAATAATAGATGTTTCTTTGGTAAATGAATTTTGAATCGAATTGAGTAACAACTCTAATGAATTATCTTTTTCTTTAAAATATTCTAATGCTTTACTTAAAATAGGAATTTCACTATGAATTAATGAAGATAAATTTTGAGTTGTTATTTCTTTTATTTTCTTAAAAAATTCTTCATAAAAAGATCTTGATTCAGCAATTTTTTGTGATTTTAACATCAAAACAGGTTTGATATTTAACTTTAAATCTGCGAATAAAAATTTTCTGTATTCACTTAGTACAAGTGCAATTAAAGTTCTAGTTCACAAATCAGTATCAGTTGCTAAATTTTGAAAATCTTTGGTATAACCACTTTGTCTAAATGATACTAATGGATAATTAAAAATAATTTTATCTTTATATTTATTTAAAACGTTAGTATCTTTTAAATCACAAGTTGCTGTGAATTCCAGCATCACATTATCTTTGTTTTTATAAAAAGCATTCATTACAGAATATTCCCAACTATTTTTTTCTTCTTGTTCATCTTTGGTAGGTTTTTTCGTTAATGAATTGATGTGATGACTTTCATCTGAAATAAAAACAACTTTAGTGTTTTCAAAATCTTCATAAGTAATAGCATTTTCTTTTGAAAAGAACAAATCAAGATGTAATTTTTGTGTTGTTGTAAAAACTATTTCAATATCATCGTTTAATACACTATTATTAAAATTATCAACTTTTTTAATTTTGATTTTATTACCTTGATATTCAATATCATTATCAAATAAATATTTATTTGATAAATTATTGATAAAGTTATCAATTGTTTTTTCTAAAACATTTGTTTGGTTTACAAAGAATAAGAATTTTCTGTATCCTTTTGTATATAAGTACAAAATTAAACCGGCCATAATAACAGTTTTTCCAGAACCTGTTGCCATATGAAACAAATTATGAATTTGTTTATTTTTGTGTAAATTATCATTTTCAAAATATGATACAAAACTTTTATATGCATCAATTTGATAAGGTCTTAGTTTTATCTTTTTTGATAATCCACTTTTAATTATTAAAGGTAATTCAGATGTCACACCAGCTTCGTTTAATATTTGTATTTTTTCATATAAAAATTGTTTATTTTCCATATTATGTTTCCTTATAAAATGATTTACTAAACTTCTTATCTGCTTCATTTATATTAAATGAAACATCATCTATGTCAGAATAATTTACATATAATTTATTTTTATCTATTAATTTTATAAGCGCTTGTTTTTTATCTTTTAATGATAATGTTTCAAATTCTTTGTCAACATCTTGCAATTCTTGTGTTGTTAAGAATGGAACAATTCTGTTGTCAGAATAAATTAGGTTTTTAATGATTGAAATGTTTTCTTCACTTGCTTCTTGGATTTGATTAATTAAAGAATTTGCGTTTTCAAGTAGTTCACAGTATACAAATGAACCACCCCCACTTCAATTAACTGATTTAGAAATACCACCTTGTTCACTGTCAATAACTTTTTTTAGACGCTCAACTGTTATATCATTAATATAATCCATTTGTTCGATTCCGATGTATCTACGATTCATTTTATGAGCTACTGCTGCAGTTGTACCAGAACCAAGGAAGAAGTCAAGGATTAGGTCGCTTTCATCTGTAGAAATTTCAATTAATTTACATATTAACAATTCAGGTTTAGGGTAAGCAAATAATGAATTATCTAAGTCTTTTTTTCCTTCGGAGTTTAAAAAATCATTTTGCATAAAATATACTTTTGAAAAACTAATATCATTTCCTGGTTCTTTATCAACAATTTCATATTTATTTTTTGATAATATTTTAATTTCAAAATTTTTATAGTTTTTTACATAAATATTGTTTTTATTATTTACATATAAATAATTATTCTTTATCAAAAAATCAATTCTATCTTTTGAATAAATTCAATATTTTCCATTTTCAGGTTTTCAACTTTGTCCAGCAAAATTAAATTCATATGTATAACTTTCGTTTCCTGATTGACCCTTGCTGATTAATGGATGTTTTGCAGTGAAAAACCCCCTTTCGTCTTGTAATTTGTAATCATCTCATTCTTTATTAAATATAACTTTTTTAATATTAAGTTTGTCTTCTTTGTTTTTAGCATACATTAAAATGAAATCAACATCTGCCTTAACACTATTTTTATTTTTTGAAACAGAAGAACCAAATCTCCCCCCCCTTTATTTGTTAATCTTGGAAAGGTTGCAACAAAATTCCCTCTTCCAAAAACATCATCCATTAATACCTTTAAATATGCTTGTTCATTATCATCGCATTGTACAAAAATAACACCATCTTCACTTAACAATCTTCTTGCTAACTCAAGTCTATTTTTCATAAATACAAGTCATGTAGAATGATTAAATGAATCATTGTAATTAAAACTATCATTTCCTGTATTATATGGTGGATCAATGTAAATACATTTTACTTTACCTTCGTATCTTTTTAAAAGAGAAGCAAGAGCAATTAAATTATTTCCCTTAATAATTAAATTATCTTTTTCATCAAATGTTATGTTTTCTTGAACTCCATCTTTTGTATATCTTTTTGCATTACTCAAAACCTTAGGTGCTAACATTTGATTAATTTCATCAGATGCTATTATTTCATTGTAAAATATTTCATTTCTTTTTTGATCATCTTTACTTTGCCCACCTTCTAAAACACAATCTTTATAAGGAAAATCTAAAACAACATCGTTTGTTTTAGATATAAATTCACCATTATGTGTTAAACCAATTTTGTTTGTATATCTTGTATAAGAATCAGGTAAAAATTCTTTTGAATTGATAAATCAAGCAAATTTTTGTTTATCAAATACTAATGTTGCATTAATATCTGTAAAAAACTTTTCTTTAATATCTTTATTAGAAATTAATAAAGATATTAAATCCTTATCCATAGTCATAACATCACTATAAATTTTTGCTTTTAAGAGTTTATTGTCTTCTGATAAGTATTTTGGATTAGACATTAAAACATCTTTTGTTATTTCAAAAATATTTTTCTTCATATTGCTCCTTGTTATGTATTTTACTTCTATAAAATTAATAAAATTTAGGTGTTTTATATATTAATAAAAACATTTATAAAAATTATAAAATATTTACAAAAATAGTAAAAAATTAACAAAAAATAGTTATGTTTTTAGAAAATATTTTAAAAATAAAATAAAAAGTTAGATAACATTTGTTATCTAACTTACTATTTTGTAACTTATTGTTATATGGCGCGCCCGGCAGGAGTCGAACCCGCAACCTTTAGGGCCGTAACCTAACACTCTGTCCAATTGAGCTACGGGCGCAAAAAATAAAATGGAGGCACCAACGGGACTCGAACCCGCACATCAAGGTTTTGCAGACCCATGCCTTGCCATTTGGCTATAGTGCCTATATATAATGCTTGTATATTATAATATATTTTTTAATTATGATAAAAAAATATTTTTATCAAATATCAAAATATATTATTTTCACAATTCATAATGTGAAAATATATACATATTGCATATGAAAATATTTTTATATCACAAAAAGTCTCTATTTTATTCTGCTATATATTTAAACACTGATTATTTAATAGACATTTTATAATGTTATTTCATTTTATAATTCCATAAATATTTTTAATATTAAAAAATATTAGTTTTAAAGAGTAAAATTAAATCATAAAAATATTTATTAAAAAGGATATATTATGAAACTTAAAAAATTAAAATGAACCCTTCTTTTAGGTTCAGTGCCATTAGTATTTGTAGCAAGTAATTGTGCTAAGCAAGAAAATCCTGGTACAAAACAAGATACAACAAAAACAGATACAAAAGAAAGTGGTTCACAAACACAAACTGGAAAACAAGGTATAGTTGATAATACACCAAAAACTAGTGATTCACAAGTGGAAGGTAAAAACAACAACACTAACACTACAACACCTGAAAAACCAGAGGAAAAACAACCAAGTGAAAAACCAAGTGATAACGCTGGTTCACAGACAAAACCAAGCGAAACACATACTTTATCACAAGAACAAATTCAATTAATAAACAAAATGAAAGATCAACCTTTACAAAAAGTTGAAAATGTATCTGATAATGCTATTTATAATAAAATTAAAGAAAAATATGTTAAAGATACAAAAACTATAAGAGGTCTACAATTATACTCGCCTTCAAGCGGTAAATTCTTTGGTATTGCTGGTGGTGGAGAAGATGTTGATAATAAATTATTTACAGCAAAAGATGAAGCATTCTATCCATTATTTTTAGAACCTAAACCACAAAGAGTAAATGAAGTAAATAAAAGATTTGTTTCATCTACTTGAGAAGAAGAAGCAAAAACTTTAACATTTAAATACAAAATAAAAGATGATTCTGATGATGTAATATATGAACAAAAATTTGTTTTAAACATTACTGAAGAACCTAAAAAAGTTACTCCAAAAGAAACTAATACTGATTCTGCTTCAAACCCTGGAACAGATGCTGGTGAAAACACTGAAACACCACAAGGTGATACACCTAAAAACCAACCAGAACCAAATGTAGAGATTTCAGATGAAGAATTAAAAACATCACCATTAAAATTTAAAGATGGTGTTACAAAAGTTGCTGTATTAGATAAAATTAAAAAAAGTAAAAAGAAATTTTCAGGAATTCAAAAATACAAAGGTGGTAAAAATGGGTCATTTTTTGGAATTGCATCTGGTGGAAATAAAATAGATAATCAACTTTTTGAATTAAAAAAACCTGAATGAAGTGATAGTGTTTTATCAACTACAAAAGGTAAAAAAGATAATAATAAATTCTCTGAATCAACTTGAGACGAAACAACAAAAACTTTAACATTTAAATATAAATTAAAAGATGATGAAAAAGAGTATTCACAAGTTATTAAATTAGGTGATGATTCAGATGTTAATGGTCAACCAGATACAAATACTGATGTTGCTGATACAAATACAGATACAACAAATAGCAGTAGTGCAAATACAGATGGAAATTCAGATAGTACAACAGATATGTCTTCAACTGATTCTTCTAATACATCAAAACCTTCAACTAATGCAGATACTTCTTCTGAAACCCCAACACCAACTCCAGGTCATACTTCAAATAATCAAGGTGGGACAAATTCAGGATCAAGTATGACTGATACAAGTTCTACAACTGGTGATAATAATGCAGATAACCCTTCAATGTCTTCAGATCAAGGTAGCGCATCTGATTCAAGTGTAAATTCTGGTACAACTGGTAATAATGCAGGTTCAACTACTCCAACAAGCACAGATGCAAAACCAGTAAATTCTCAATCAACAGAACCAGGAACTTCAGGAAGCAATCCATCACAAGCAACTTCAACAACAGATTCTGGATCAAATAGTAATGCAAGTACAACCGGAAGTTCAACTACAACAACTACAACTTCAACAGATAATCAAGGAAGCGGTTCAACAAGTTCATAATTTTGACTAATATTAATCATAAAAAGATACAGTAAAATTTCACTGTATCTTTTGTTTTTCTAACAACTATATTATTAAACAGTAATATATAAAATTTTAAAAAAACTTTTTATATAGTAAAATATTGAAGTAAGGTTAAATATGAGTAAAATTAGTATTTTTAATAAAAAAGAAGTTAAATATGACGAAGAAATAGCTAAAAAATATATCAAAAAAGTTCAGAATTTTTTAAAAACATATTTAAAAAAATCAAATAAAAAAGGTTTTATTGTAGGAATTAGTGGTGGTATTGATTCAGCCCTTGTATATGCAATAGCTAAATCTGTTGCACCAAAAGACACTTATGGTGTTGTAATGCCTATTATTGAAATGACAGATAATGATTTATCAGATATCAAAAGTCTTGAAGATAAATTTAATGATAAATTTATCTTAAAGGATCTGACAAAAGTTTTTGATACATTTGTTTCTGATCTTGATGTTAAAGATAAATTAGCAGTAGCTAACATTAAACCAAGATTACGTATGACAACATTATATGCCTTAGCACAAGAAAAATATTTACTTGTTTTAGGTACAGATAATGCTGATGAAGTATTTATTGGATACTTTACAAAATTTGGTGATGGTGGTGCTGATTTGCTACCAATTGCAAATTTTACAAAAGGTGAAGTAAGATTTTTAGCACAACTGATGCAAGTTCCTGATTCAATTATTAATAAAAAACCATCTGCTGGTCTATGAGAAGGTCAAACAGATGAACAAGAATTAGGATTTACATATCAAGATTTAGATTTTTATATTTCACATCTAGATAATAAAGATTTAATTCATAAAGAATTAAATCTAGATGTAGTTCAAAAAATAGAATATAAACACAAAATATCTCAACATAAAAGAGATAAAATATATAAACCAAAAAATATTATTTAAGGAGAAAATATGGCAGGACATTCACACGCGGCCAATATAGCACATAGAAAAGGTGCACAAGATGCAGCCAGAGGAAAAATATTTCAAAAATTATCAAAAGAAATTTATGTAGCAGCTTCACAAGGGCCAGATCCTGATATGAATCCAGCACTTAAACTTGCTATTTCAAAGGCAAAAGCTAAAAATATGCCAAAGGATAACATTGAAAGAGCAATTGCAAAAGCAAAAGGTGCAAAAGCATCAGAATCATATACAGAATTAGTTTTTAACGCTACTGTGAGTGGTGGAGCGACTTTTATTGTTGTTACATTAAGTGATAATGTAAATAGAGTTAAATCTAATATTCAAGCTTATTTTAATAAACAAAATGCAACATTAGGAAAAACTGGACAAATACCATTTGCTTTTGATAAACTTGGTATTATTGAAATTTCAAAAGAATTTGTCTCAGAAGAAGAATTAATGCTTGTAGCACTTGAAAACGGTGTTGAAAATATTGAAAATGAAGCAGAAAGTTTTGTGCTTTTATGTACACCAGATAATTTTAGTAATTTAAAAACTTCACTTGAAACACAATTAAACATTGAAAACTTTATTCAATGTGAAGTAACTTACATACCTAATATGTACGTAAGTTACGATGAAGAAAAAAGAACTAAATTATTAGAATTTGCTGAAAAACTAAAAGAAGATGATGATGTGCAAGATGTATATCACAATATAGAAATCGAATAATGCAAGATTTACATCCGATCACAAAATTTTATTTTTTACTAGTTGATGGTTTACAATATGATTGATTAGCAAAAATTACAATTATTTTTATTGTACTTTTTGCAATGTTACTTGTTCCAAGTGTTATTTCTTTAACTTTTCCATATTTAGGTAATAAGTTTAAAAAATCATTCCATGTTTATGTTTATTCATTTACAACTGGTTTTTTTATCATTTTAGCTACTTTTGGTTTTTTACGTGAAGCACTTGAAAACTCAACACTTTACAGTGCTTATACCCTAAAAGCAACATCTAAACAGGTTATTTATGGCTGAAACATTTTGCTTGTTGGATTTGGTATTATTACCGGTATTAGTTTTTCACTAATTGTTAAGTTTGTGATTTCTTATAAACTTAATAAAAAATTATTAAAATCCAAAAAACTCAGTGTTTTTGTTCATGATCATTCACATGATTCACATCAATCACATTCACATCATGATTTTATTTTCAACAAAGAAGATCAAATTGAATTAGCCGAAAAAACTTTATTAAAAAAAGCTGAATCTAAGTTAAAAGTCATAGCGTTATTGCTCTTGCTTACTCATAGAATCCCTGAAGGATTGTTATTGGGTTATAATTTAAATTTATTTATACCAAATCAAAATAATGAAGTTTTAGCAAATTCTGATTCACTAAGTCTTGCTTATTTTATTTCCTTAGTTTTACACTTAATTCCAGAAGAAGTTGTTTTTTATATCAGACTTAAAGAAGCAGGATATTCTTCACCAAAAGCGCTTTTAATTTCATTTATAGGACTATTTTTATTCTTACCATTTATGTTAATTGGTATGTTTGTTGGTCAATATATTAATAATGCTGCAAAAGCATATATTTATGCATCTGTTGGTGGGATATTCTTATTTACTTCCCTTGTTGAATTTTTTCCTGAGTTTTATCATGAAAGTTTTAATAAGAAAAAATGAATCTGAACAATTGTATCATTATTTATTGGTGTAATTTTTGCAACAATTATCCTTTCATTCCATTCTCATTCTCATTAATTTTTAAAAACAAAATTTGAAAACAAAATTTTGTTTTTATTTTATTTTTTTAAAAATTTTTTAGTATTTTAGTCAAAAAATACAAAAAAATCAAATATTTAGCGCCTTTTTAATATTTTTATGTGGTTATAATTTCTTTTGCAAAACAAAAACTTTTTAAGAATTATGTATAATATAAAAATCAGTTAATTAAATTAACTGATAAATAAACTATTTTTAAAATGGTTTATTTTTTAACATATAAAGGAATAAATATGGCAAATGAAAAGAAGACTGTTTCCATAATTTTAGGAGCAGGTGCGGCACTAACTTCTGTTGGTAGTGCGACTGCTATACTATGAATATGAGATAATAAATTAAGCGATTATTCAAATCGTTATAATTACATTAAAAATGTAGTTGAAAATATAAAAGTAAATAAAGATGTATACAAGAAAATATTTCATCAAATTGATCCAGTTTTTAAAAGAAAAGAACAATTTAAACAATTAGATCAACTTGTTGATAAAATGATCCAAGGATTAAGAATTTCAATCCAAACAAAAGAAGCAAATTTAAAAAATACCAGAGTCAATACTGGTGTATTTTCTACTCTTGATGATTTATTAGATATTAATGATAGTTTAGATAATGTGATTGAATTTGATAGTTTAATTAATCAATTACAAGATAAATCACAAGCACAAGGTTTAAAAGATTCAATTTATGATGATTTAAAATTTAGCAACACAAGTAATGTTTTAAACAAACTTAAAGAGTTGTTAAAACAACAACAAAAAGACATTGAAGATATCACAAAAGAAAACGCAGTTATTATTGCTAAGCTACCTGATGCACTTAAAAATAAACTTAAAAAAGATGCTAATTTAGCAAAAAATAATCTTGAAAAATTAAAAGACTTAAGTGATAAACTTAAAGAGTATGAAAGATTAGTGGATAAAGCTAAAAATATTAATAATATTTATGATAGAAATGATGTTTATGCTGATTTAAGTACAACTGATTTTGATGATTTAAAAAAAGTTGAAGACAAAATTGACGCTTTACTTGCACAACAAAATAAAACAACATTAGATAAAATCAAGGATGAACTTAAAAAACTTAATGATTTTGTTAAAGATGATGCTAAAAAACAAGAATTTGATAACCAAATTAATGATTCACAAACTCTTGGTGAACTTAATACAATCAGAAAAGATATTGAAGACTTTTTAAAACAAAATTCTGGTGAAGATGGTTTAATTAATACTAAAAAATTAGTTTTAAAAAATTTAGTTAAAGACTCTGATTTAAGTGCAGACTTAAAAGAACAATATCTTAATGATATTGATGCTGCTGATTCTTTAAGCGAACTAGATGATATTGAAACTGAATTAGATTCAATTTTTGAACTATTAAATGCTAAAAAAGATGCTAAGAAAATTGTTTCGTTATTAAACAATCCAAAAAGAGATGAATTAATTGCTAAAATTAATGCTTCAAACAGTTTATCTGAAATTAACAAAATTGCATCAGACACTAGTGCTATTTTATCTGATGAAAAAAGAAAAACACTTGATGCAATAGCAAAACTTAAAGGTGATCCAAAAACTAAAAATGATTTTGAAACAGAATTACTTGATGCTAAAAAACAACAAGAATTTATTGATATCAAAAACAGAGTTTTAGATTATCTTAAAAATTTAAAAGATTTAACCAAACAAGAAATAGATAAAATTGATACTGCTGAAAAACAAGCAGATAAACAAAAACTAAATGACTTATTATCAAAACTTGGTAATGATGCAACAGCTGGTGAAATTTTAGATATTTTAGATAAAGCAAAAGCAATTGAAAACTTTGAAGAAGCTAAAAAACAAGCAATTGAAACTCTTAAAAAAGTTGAAAATAAAAACAATTTACCAGATGAAACAAAATTAAATGATGCAAGTGATTTAGATGAATTACTTAAATTAAAATCACAAATTGATAAGCAATACAACTTTGAACAAGATAAAAAAGCAGCAAAAGCAGCAGTTGAAAAAATTAAACACGCAGAAAAGAAAAAAGAATTAAATGATTTAATTGATGCTGCAACAACTTCAACTGAATTAATTAATGTTACTAACCAAGCAAATTCATATGCAAAAATAGAAGATGCAAACGATTTAACTGCAGCAGAATTAACTAAGTTTACAAATGATTATGTTGAAAATAATGATGATAAAACTCGTCTTTTAGGCTTAATTGAAGCAGCTAAAAAAGATGCACAAGGTCAACCAAATATAAATCAAAATGAAATTGAAGAAAAGTTAATTAATGTAAGAAATGAAATTAATAAGGTTTTAAATAAAGAAAAAGAAGATAGACAAGCACTTAAATTACAAAAAGAACAATTACGTGCTAACATCAACAAAATACAAGATCTTGACAAAGCAAACGAATTTAGAGACCAACTTGATACTGTAACAAATAAACAACAAGCAGATGCTTTAAGTACAAAAATTGATGAATTATTAACTTTTGAAAGATATAAAGACAAACTTATTGATAAAATCAATAAGTTAAATGATCAAAAAGACTATTTTGAAGATGTTAATACATCAGAAAATATTAATGAATTAAAAGAACTTGAAAAAGTTATTGATGCAGATTTAGCAAAAGAGGCTAAAGAATTAGCACAAGCACAAAGTGAAGCTAAAAAAGTTATTACTAAATTATCAAATAGTAACCCATTAAAAGTTGAGTTATTTGAAAAAGTTGATAAAGCTAAAAGTCCACAAAAAGTTGATGAAATAAAAAATCAAGCACAAGAATTTTTAGATAACTTAAAACAAAAAGCACAAGAATCAATTGCAAAAACCATTGGTGATGATAACCTTAATAACAACTTAAAACTTGATTTTGGTGGTGCTGATTCTGAAGTTGCATTTAATGATATTATTAAAGCAGCAGAAAACGCTTTTGGTGACAAGAAAACAGAAGTAATTAATGTTTTAGATAATTTATCAGATGATAATCAGCAAAAACAAGGATTTAAAGACAGACTCATTGCAGCAAGCAATATTGCAGAATTAAACAAATTAAAACAAGATATTATTGCTGAAACAGACTTAGATAATGCTAAAAATTCAGCAAAAGAATTAAATGCAAAAGTTCAAGAAACAGCTAAACACGATGAATTTGAAACAAGAATTAATGGCGCAACATCTATTGCAGAAATTGATGCAATAAAACAAGAAATCCAAGCACAAATTGATAAAGAAAGTGCAGAAATTCAAGCAAACAAAGATACTGTAAGAGATTTAATACCTGATTTATATAAAGAAAACAATATTACAATCTTTACTAATCAAATTAACGATCCAAAACTTGGCTTACAAGCTTCAAGAGATTTAATTGATAATATTAAAACAACAATAGCACTTGAGCAAAGTGAATTAGATACAATTAAACAAGAAGCAGAACAACAAATTCGTAACAGACTAAAAGATGGTGAAACAAGACAAAGACTTGAATATGATTTAAGACCAACAACAAAACCATCACAAGTACAAGAAATTTTAAACAGACTTGATGCAGAAGTTGAAAAATTAAGAGAAGCAGCAAGAACTGAAGCAAAAAAATTAATTAATTCTTCTGATTTAATTACAAATATTAATCAAGCAAATACACAAGAAACAATTGATGGTTTAAAAGAACAAGCAATTACTTATTTAAATCTTGAAAAAGATAAAGTAAAACGTAAACTTGATGAAGTTGTTAATGTTTCAACTGATGTTCATTCAAGATTAGATTCAAACTTAACCAATGCAATTACTGAAAATGATATTGTTGCTGTTTCACAAGCAATTGATACACAATTAATTACTTACAACAATGAAACAAAAAGACAAGTAAATCGTTTAAATGATCAAGCAGCAATTATTTCACAAAGCAATTGAACTTCTGAAGGTGTTTCAAAACAACAAAGAGATGAAGTAGCAAGACAAATTAATGCTAAATTAGATACTTACAAAGAAAAATTAACTAAACTACAAGGTGATGAGCAAAATCACTCTAAATACGCTAACATTTTAGTTTTAATGGATAAAAATTCTGTTCCAGAAGCAGAAATAGATCAATATATTGCTGAAATGAGTGCAATTTATAAAGCACAAGAAGATAAAAGTAAAAATGATTTAGATTTAGTAACTAATCAAACAGTAAAAGCAACCTTACAAAGTCAATTTGATACTTCAAATACAATAGCAGATCATAAATTACTTCAAGATGAAATTGCATTACAACTTAAAAAAGAAGCAGAAATTGCTAAATTACCTAACAAAATCGTTTTTGCAGATCAAAGACAAGATTTTGAAAACAGACTTAATCAAGCAAATACAACTGAAGCAGTTGATGAGATTGTTGCAGAAATTGATCAAAAGAAAACTTATAACGATGCTTTAGTACCTGAAATAAATGCATCCAAAAATGAAAATAATAAAATTGATGTTAATAATGATAAACATCAAGATTTTGCAAATCAATTAGATTTAGCAAGAACAAATGAAGAAGTTGCACGTATCAAACAAGAAATTCAAAATTATTTACAAGCACAAAAAGACCTAGCAAACGCTTCTATTGCAAAACTTGAAGGACGTGAAGGTGAAAAAACACTTCAAACTAATAATTTAAGTAGTGCAATAACTGAATCGCAAATAAATTCTGTTACAGATTCTGCAAATCAATTCTTTGCAACTGAGCAAGATAAAGTAAGACAAAAAATTGCTGAAATTAAAGATGGTAATGTTGCTGATACTTTAACACAAGAAGTAAATAATGCACCTAATATTAGTGAACTTGATAAAATCTTAGATAAAGCAAAAAATCAAGTTTTACGTGAATTTACTCAATCTGTAATTGATAAAATTCAAGATTCTGATAGAAAACAAGAATTACAAATTGCATTAAATCAAGCACAAACAACAGAACAACTTAATAAAGTTAAATCAGATGCAGAAGCACAAAGAATTTCTGAAGGACAAGAATTACAAACTCTTAAAGATCAAGCAAGAGAAGAAATTAAAAAACTTGCAGATACAAATGCCCAAAAACCAACAATTTTAAATACTGTTAATACAACAAGTGAAATTGCAAAAGTTAAAAAAGCTTTAGAAGATATTAAAGTAGAAATAGCAAAACTTAAAACACAAGCAAAAAGTTATGTTGAAAAAGTTAAACCAAGTGATAATCGTGAAAATGAAGTTCCACAACATAAATCAAAATATGATGAGTTAATTAAAGCTATTGAAGCAGCTGAATCTGAAAATGAAATCGAAAATATTAAAAAACAAGCAGATAATTATTTAAAAGATTTACAAACATCATATGTAAACAAAGAAAAATTAATCCCTGCTTCTGATAGTGAACATCAATCAAGACAAGATGCAATTAATGCAACTCAAAATGTTAATGATGCAGATCAAAAATTAAAAGATGCAAATGATGTTTTCAAAAACCTTATTTCAAATGCTATTGATGCATTAGAAACAGAAGAAAAGAAAAATCAATTTAAAGAAGAATTAAAACAAATCACCGATGCACTTACAACAACAACATCAAAATTTGTTTCTTTAATAGAAGATTTACAACCACTTTATACAAAAGTTGAATCACAAAAACAAACTGAGCAAAACAATTTAGCACAACTTAAAAACGAAATTCAAGCCGAACTTACAAAATTAAATGATTCTACTGCATTACAATCAGAATTAAACGCTGCTGATACTTCTGCAAAAGCACAAGCAGTAAGAGGTAAAATTAATCAAAAAATTGCACAACTCAAAACTACTGCACAAGCCATTGTTGAAAAAACCAAAGGTGATAATTTATACAATACTCTAAAACAACAATTAAATGATGCACAAAGTGAAGCAGAAATTTTAAGAATCCAAAATCAAGCACAAAATATTTTTGACACACGTAAAAATGAAGTACAAGCAGAAATTAACACTGTAAGAACAGAAAATAAAAAACAAAATTTAAATACTGAATTAGGTTCTGCAGATAATGTTGAAAAACTTAATGCTTTATCTATAAAAACTGATTTAAACAAAAAACAAGAAGATCTTTTAGATAAAGTTAATACATTACGTGATAAGAAAAATTATGTAAACGATGTTAACTCTGCAACAACAGCAGTACGTGTTGCTGAAATTGAAAGACTTGTTGATGCTGATATTGCCAAAGAAGCACAAGATTTAGCACAAGCAAAACAACAAGCACAACAAGTTGCAAACTTAATTAAAGATAAAACTCAAAGAGATGGTTTCTTAGCAAGAATTGATGCAGCAAATGATCCTGCAAGTGCAACTACCGTTAAAAATGAAGCGCAAGCAATTCTTGATAACAAAAAACAACAAGCACAAGAAGCACTTAAAAAACTTGTTGGACACACAAGACACCAAGAATTTAGTGATAGACTTACAAATAACACAAGATCAGAAGATGATTATGATAGATTTATTACAGAAGTTAATAATTTATATGATTCAGAAAAAGCAAATGCTCAAAATACAATCAATAATACAAACTCACCTGAAAAACAAACAGTATTAAATGAATTTAATACTTCAACAAATTATCAAGAATTAGAAAAAGCAAAAAATGCAGCGCTTGTTTATCATAAAGCTGCTGAAGTTAAAGCAAAACTTGATCAATTAAGAGATAAAACAAGATTTGAAACAAGATACAATAATATTCACAATTCAAGACCTCAAAATAATAATGAAAAAGACGTTATTTTAAAAGTCACGATGCAAGTTACCATCAAAAAAATAGTAATATATAAATTTTATACAAAAAATAAATTTTCTTTATTTTTTGTATAAAAAAAGCAATAGAAAAGATGTTATTTGCGTTAGCAAATAAC
>NZ_JHWE01000011.1 GCF_000622205.1 Mycoplasma leonicaptivi ATCC 49890 | reverse complement strand
ATTTGGATACATATATTTTTCATCATCGCTAGTTTTTAGAACTCTTCCTACTGCAACTTTTGTTTCTTTATAATACTTTTTTTCTTTTATGTACTCTCTTTTTGTGACAACTTGAACATATCAAGCGTTTTTTCTTTTACTTATTTTTGCGCCAGTTGGTATTAAAACTTTTTTAAATTTTTCTATCATAAAATGTCCTTTTTTTATTAGTATAAGTATTATACTAAATTATTTTAAAAAACAAAATAAAAAAATATTTTTTTTATAAATTTTTGGTAAAAAACGCACTTTTAAAAAGTAAAAGTGCGTTAGTATAATAAATTACTGAAAGTTTAAATTTTAATATTGTTTTTTATTTATTTTTAAATTTAATTTATAATTTAAATAATAAATAATCGATATATACTTTATTTAATTATATTATTTAGGAGAAAAATGTTAGAAATACAAAATTTAAGTAAAATTTTTAGTGATAAAAAACTTTTTGAAGGTGTTAATTTAAAGTTTACAGAAGGAAATACATATGGTATCATAGGTGCAAATGGTGCTGGCAAATCAACATTTTTAAAAATTATTTCAGGTCAAATTGAACCTACATCAGGTCAAATTATAAGAGAAAAAAATAAACGTATTTCTGTTTTATCACAAGATCATAATGCTTATGATGATTATGATGTAACAGAAGTTGTTATAATGGGAAACACAGATCTTTTCGCGGTTAAACAAGAAAAAGATGCTATATATGCTAATCCGGAAGCTACTATGGATGATTATACACGTGCAGGTGAGTTAGAAGAAAAATTTGGTGAACTTGGGGGTTGAACAGCAGAAAATGATGCACAAGAATTACTAAGCAATTTATCAATACCAAAAGATAAATGAAATGTCAAAATGAGTGAATTAACTGCTAATCAAAAAATTAAAGTTCTTTTAGCGAAAGCGCTTTTTGGAAATCCTGATATTTTAATTATGGATGAGCCAACTAACCACCTTGATTTACGTTCAATAAGATGATTAGAAAACTTTTTAATTGACTATGAAAATGTAGTTATTGTAGTTAGCCATGATAGTGACTTTTTAGATGCTATTTGTACTCATATTATTGATATTGATTATAATGAAGCAAAAATTTATACTGGAAACTATTCATTTTGAAAACAATCATCAGAATTAGCGCGTGAAATGATGAAACAAAGCAATCTTAAAAAAGAAGCACAAATGGATAAACTTAAAGAGTTTATTGCAAGATTTAGTGCTAATGCCTCAAAATCTAAACAAGCAACTTCCAGAAAAAAAGCACTAGAAAAAATTACATTAGATGAAATTAAACCTTCAAATAGAAAATATCCATTTGTCAGATGAGAAATGAATAGAGATCACGGAAAACAAATTTTAAATGTTGAAGGTTTAACATACAAAAATGAATCAGGTGAAATTTTATTCGAAAACATTTCTTTTTCATTAAGACCAGGTGAAAAAATGGTTATTGTTGGAGATGATGATATTGCCAAAACAAGGTTATTAGAATGTTTAATGGGTATAAAAAAACCTTTTTCAGGTACCATCGAATGAGGACAAACAATTACACCAAGTTATTTCCCAAATGATAACGCTTCATATTTTAATACAAATGAAACAATATTAGAATGGATTTCAAAATGACCATTAGAAAATAAAGAAAAAGAAAATCGTGAAAATGATGATGCTAGAATGCGTGGTTTTTTAGGTAGAATGCTTTTTAGTGCAGATACTGTTTTTAAAAAAGTTAATGTAACAAGTGGGGGTGAAAAAGCACGTTTAATGTTTTCTAGAATGATGCTTTTAGAATCTAACTTTTTAGTTTTAGATCAACCATTAGACCACTTAGACACAGAAAGCATTGACTCAGTTATTGAAGGTTTAACTTCATATAAAGGTGGTGCAATTTTTACAACATATAATAGGGCATTTGTAAATCAATGTGCTGATGTTATTTTAGAATTACAATCTCCTACAAAAAGTTTTATATTCAGAGGTTCTCTTGAAGAATACGAAGAAATTATGTCAGAATAATATTTTTAGGTAAATGTATTAAGGATTAAATAAAATGAATAGATTTTTTGTTTTTGAAAAAGAAGAAGATCACTTTATTTTAAATAAGGATATATTAAAACATTTAAAAGTGTTAAGAATTGAAGAAGAACCTTTTATTTGTGTATTTAATAGTGAATTTTACATTTGTAAACTTGATAATCAAAAAGCAAAAATTATTAAAAAATTACAAGAAAATCATGAATTTGCATTTGAAGTAGTTCTTGCTCCTGCTTTAATAAAATATGAAAGATTTGAATGATTATTACAAAAAGCTGTTGAACTAGGTGTTAGTAAAATACAACCAATTATTACAGATTTTACTAATGGTGAATTATATAAGTATCATAAATTTGAAAAGAAATACGAAAGATTTTTAAGTATTTTACAAAATGCTGCAGAACAGTCTTTTAGAAATATAATCCCAATTCTTGAAAAACCAATAATTTTCACAGATATTTTTGAAAAATATAGTCACAAAAAAATCTTAGCTCATGAAAAAATAAATTTTTCAAAAAGCATCTCAGATGATATTAATGAAAATGTACTTTTTTTAGTTGGGCCTGAAGGTGGTTTTTCAGACAAAGAAGTTAATCTAGCAATACAAAATAATGTTGAATTAGTTTCACTTGGTAAAAGGATTTTAAGAGCAGAAACAGCAAGTTTATATTTATTGTCAAAAATAAAATTATAAAAATTAAAAAGTCGTAATAAATTTTAATTTAGTACGACTTTTCTTGTTTATTTTGCAAAGTAAATATTTATTGCAAAATGACAAAATTAAGATGAATGGAGGTGTGACAAAATTGAGGTTATTTAATAGAAATTTTAGTTTTATTATATAACTGTTATATAATTAAATACAAGGACAGAGGTACTTATTTTTATAGGTTGAGAAATACTCTTATTAGCTGATCTGGATAATACCAGCGTAGCGAGTCATTTTTTTCTTTTCTGTCCGAAAAGAAAGGAATATGAAAAAAATAAAATATATTTTTGCTACCACAACACCAATCACTTTTTTTGGTTCGAGTTTAGTAGCAAGTTCTTGCTCACAAGAACAAGAAAAGAGTGAAATTAAACTTAGGATATATGCACCATATTCTAATGAAACACAAAAAGAAGAATTTAAAAAATCTTTTAATGAAAAATTAAAAGAAAAAGAAAATAATTTCAAAATTAATTTTGATTTTTCAACAAGTGATGATTACCTATCTAATGTTAATGCAATAAGTAATAATGAAATAGATTTTGCATTTGTTTCATCTGGTGCAATTTTAGATAAAGAAGATGAAATCAAAGAATTAGGTCTTAAATTAGGAATCCAAACACATGCTCGTTTATTTAAAGGTTCTTTAAATGAAAATAATGAAAAATATTCTGATGGTTCTAATTCTGATCCATTAGTTAAAATGGCAAAAAACCAGGAAGTTTTATTTAAAAAATATGAAAGATCTGAATGAAGTTCTAAAAATAATCCAAATAAATGAAATGGTAGTATTTTTGAAGAATTTTATGAAAATAACAAAAGCACACCATATCAAAGAGGAATGATTTACATAGTCGCAAATCAAGAAGATAAACAAAAAATTGAACAAGCTTGATTTAATAAAGATTTTAATAAATTTTTAAGTTTTGGTATTGGAATTGGAAAACCATCTTCTGGAAGTAAATACATTTTACCAGAAGCACTTTTTAAAAAACATTTTGGTTCTCAGTTTAAATCGTTTGCTGCACTTCAAACTGATCCACAAAAATCAAAAAATATTAAAGTAGCATCATTAAAAAACATTAATGATCAAGGTAATGATAAAATTAAAATATATTTTGATAATGAAGGAATTTATACCTGAACAAAAGTTAAAAATCCTGATAGTTTAACTCCTAAAAATAGTGATGTAAAAATATATTTTTTAACAACAACTGATGTTTTACCATATAATGTAGGTTTATTTAACAAATCTGTATCACAAGAACAAATTGATATTATTACATCCATTTTAATAGAATTATCACAAAGTAAGCAAGACTCAATAGGTATATCAAATGGTTTTGCTGGATATTCTAATATTTCAAAAAATCCAAAAGATTTTTGAAAAACAATAAATGAAACACTAAATAAATAATTATGATTAAATTTGAAAACACATCTCTAAACTATGATAAAAAAATCACAGTTTTAAAAAATATAGATTTAACTTTTGAAAAAGGAAAAATCTATGGTTTAATTGGTAAATCCGGTTGTGGAAAAACAACATTATTAAACTCTATTTTTAATTGAAATTTAATAAAAGAAGGTAATTTATATTTAGATTCAAATAATATTAAATTGATTAAAAATAAGAAAAAAATAAAAAATCAAATATCTTATATACAAGCACAAAGTAATTTAATTGATGAAATATCATTTTATGATAATTTTCTTTTGGTTTTCAAACACTACAAAAACTTTTTGTACAAATTTTTTAAAATTTTAACCAAAAATCAAAAAAAAGAATTGTTTAAAAATCTGCAGTTAGTTAATATGCACGAGTTTATTTTCAAAAATATTGGAGAATTATCTTCAGGGCAAAAACAAAGAATGCTTTTTGTTTTAAATAATATGCAAAAACCTAATATTTTATTGTGTGATGAACCTACAAGTAATTTAGATGAAATAAACACTAATTTAGTTTATCAAGAAATTATTAAAGAAAAACATGATAGAGTTACAATTATTGCAATTCATGATTTAAGTGCAGCTATAAAATATTGTGATGTATTAATAGCAATTAAAAACGGTAATATTGAAAAAGTATATGAAACTAAACCAAAAAACAAAAAGGAACTATTAGAATATTTTGACTTATAAACATTTTAATTCAACAATAAAAAAACAAAAAACTCTTAAATACTCACTTATATTTATATTATTAAGTTTTTTTATCTTTTGTTTAATATATTTATCTTTATTTAAATTTTATCCTAACTCATTTTTTGTTTTTATAAGAAATATAAAAAAACTTTTTTCATTTAATAGTAATGATACAAAAAATAATATAGAAAATTTATGAGTTTTAAATTTAAAACTCGCTTGAATATCCATTAAATATGTAGTTTCAGGCACTTTTTTAGGTTTGTTTATAGCTTTTTTTACTGCTTATTGAAATTCTACTAATTTATATAAGCATAAATTAGTACCATTAATTATTAAAATGCTTTTATTATTTTTAAGAAGTTTTCCAACTGTTATTTTTATTTTACTTTTTAAAAGTTCATTTGAAACTTATCTTGCCGCATTTGCAATTTTCTTCTGAGGCACATGATTATGAATGCACCGTTATTTTAGTGAAATAATAGAAAATTCTGACGTTAAGCAATTTTGAATTGATGTTAATTTAGGAACAAAAAGATTTAAAAGTTTTTACAAAAATATAGTTATAAATAATAAAAACAGATTTATAATGAATTCTATTTTGGCTTTTGAGTCGAATTTAAGGTGAAGTACTGTTTTAGGAACTATTGGAATTTATGGAATAGGTATTCTTTTTGATTTATATAAAAATAAATTTGAATACCTCGGAATTAGTTTGTTTTATATTGTTTTAATTGTTTTCTTACTTGAAATATTTATTGTTTTTTACAATAAATATTTATCTAAAAATAAATCCGTAATGACACAAAATATTAACTATAATAGAAATTTTAAATATTGATATAAAAAAGCAATTCTTTTTATTTTATATGCTTTTATTTTAGTTATTACAATTATTAGTTTAAGAGATCTTTTTACACAAAAAATAAATTTTTATGTAATAGGTAATTATTTTAAAAATATATTTAGACCAGATTTTAGTTATTTAAAAAATAATATTTGATTTTATTATCAAGATTATTTAGATATTTTTATTTTTACATATACATCAATAATAATTTCTTTTATTTTTTGTTATTTTACTTCTTTTATCATTGCTGAAAAATTCTTTTTCTGAAAAACAAGTGTATTTTCTAAATTTATTCTGGTTATAATAAAATCTATACCAATTTTGGTTTATTTTTCATTTTTTATTTCAATTTTTAATCAAAACACAGCACTTGTTTTAGGTTTAAGTATTGTAGCATATCGATCATTTGTTAAACAAATATCTGAAAAAATTAATTCTAAAACAAATAAAAACTGTGATATATTATCAAATTTAGGTTGGTCTAAATGAAAAATATATAAAATATATATTTTTCCACAATTACAAAATGATATTAAAGGAATAATTTCATTTGAGTTTGAATCGACATTTAGAAATGTAATAACATATGGTTTATTCACTTCTGTAATTTCAATACCAAATCATTTAAACCTATTTCAAGAAAGAACAGAATACACTAAAATTATCCCATTAATATTACCTGCAATGATATTTTTTATCTTATTAGAGACATTTTTTTGAATTTATAAAAATAATTATTTTAAAATTTGATTTAAAAAAATACAAAAAATATAAATTTTTGTATTTTTTTTATTGTTTAATTTAATTGGATATTAGTTAAAATTTATAAAATAAATTGTCAATAAAATAAAGTTTTTTATTTTAGATTTATCTGTGTAGAATACAAATACAGCTCTATATAAATTATTACCATAAAAATAAAAAAAACAAAATTTTTTTGCTATAATTTAAATACTTTTATAAGGTTTTACTTTTCTAAATTTTATAGAAAATCTTTTTAGTAAAATTTTTTATAAAAGTTTTTTATTTTTTTAACACTTCAGAAAGGATTATATGGAGCAAAACAAAGGAAAATATAAAATCCGTAAATTCGGTCCTAAAACAGAAAGAAGAGATTATTCAGTTACAAAATATACACTACCATTAACTGATTTACTCCAGACAAGTAAAGATAGTTTTGAACACTTTATGAAAAAAAGAATTCATGAAGTTTTACAAGAGGTGTATCCAATCACAACTGGTAATGTAAAACTTGATTATGTAAAGGGTTCATTAACAATTGAATATCCATTCAAAAAAATTACAAGCGAAAGTGAAGAAATTAACAAATGTAAGGCTAAAGGGATTAATTTTAGTTCTAAAATTTATATAGATTTACAAATAGAAAATATGCAAACAGGAGAACTTAAAAACGATAAGGTTCTTCTTGGTGAAATACCATATATGACTTCTGGTGGAAGTTTTATTATAAATGGAAGTGAAAAGGTTATTGTTAGTCAGTTAATTCGTTCACCAGGTGCTTACTTTGGTCTTGGAGTGCGTAACAAACAATCTGATGATCTTTTCAATAAACTTGAAATCTTACCAAGAGTTGGTACATGATTAGAAGTTTCACATAAAGTTACATCAACAAACCTTGATGCTGTAAAAGTTAAAATTGATAAAAACAAAACTATTCAACTTGGTACATTTTTATCATCTTTTGGTTTAACAACCAAAGCTATTAAAAAACTTTTTGGTAACTCAGAATTACTTGAAGAAACACTTAAAAAAGATAAAATTCTTTCAAATATTGCAGAGGAAGTTGATTATAATGATTTGATAAATATCTGTCAAGAGGAAATCTTTAGAACTATAAGAAAAGGTGATAGAGATACAGTTGATGCTAAAAAATCATTAATATCAAATATGCTTTTTGATAGAAGAAGATACAACTTATCTGAAACCGGTCGTTATATGCTAAACAAAAAATTATCACTTGTTGATCGTATAACAAACACATATTTAGCACAAGATATTAAATCAAAAACAAATGAAGTTATTTATGAAAAAGGTATGTTTATAACTTTTGATTTAGCTAAAAAAATACAAGCATTATTTGATGAAGGTGTATGTGCAACAGAAAAAATTGAGGAACTAAATCCAGAACACATTTACTATAAACTTTACAAATATGATAATTCAAATCCACACAGTAATACTGGAAATGTAGAATTAAGAAGAAGAAATAGAGTTGTTAAGGTAAAAGTTTATCCTTCTAAAAAATGAATGGATACAAAACCTGGTGAACCAGTTATTGTTTTAGGTAATGATCCAAAATCAGTTGAACATCATTTATTAATTTCTGACATAATTGCAGCAATAAGTTACTACTTTAACTTAGTTGAAGGTGTCGGACAAGACGATGATCCGGACTCATTAACAAATAAACGTATTGTTTCTGTTGGTGAATTAATGGAAGCACAACTTGTAATGTCTTTAACAAAATTAGAAAAAGCAACAAAAGAAAGAATTGGTTCAAAGGATATTAATAAAGTAACAGCGAAAAATGTTACAAACAATAAATTAATAACAACACAATTCAAATCTTTCTTTAATACTTCAAAACTTTCACAATTTATGGATCAAATTAATCCATTATCTGAAGTTTCAAATAAACGTCGTGTTACATCTTTAGGACCTGGTGGTCTTAGTCGTGATACTGCCCAATTTGAAGTTCGGGATGTTCACTCAACTCACTACGGAAGAATTTGTCCAATTGAAACACCAGAAGGTCTTAACATTGGTTTGATTTTAAACTTTGCCACATATGCTCAAGTGGATGAACGTGGGTTTTTAAAAACTCCATACTTTAAAGTAAATAATGGTGTTGTAGATTACAATGATGTAAGATACTTAACAGCCTCAGAAGAACTAGGATATTCTATTGCTCAATCTTCTGTACATTTAGATGATAATAATAAAATAACTGATGAAGTCTTAACAATCAAACGTGATTATACATATGTAACTGGTACTTCTAGTGAAGTTGACTTTATAGAGGTTGCTTCAAAACAAATAGTTTCTGTTGCTGCTGCTGGTATTCCATTCTTAGAAAACGATGATGCCAACCGTGCACTTATGGGTGCAAATATGCAACGTCAAGCTGTTCCACTTTTACAAACAGAAGCACCTTTTATTGCAACTGGTATTGAAACAGAAATTGCAAAATATTCTTCATATAACTTAGTCGCAAAAAACGCAGGTGTTGTTTCTCATGTGGAAGGTTCAAAAATTCATGTTGTAAGACATGAAAGTGGTGTAACTGATAAATATACTTTAAGAAACTTTGAAAGAAGTAACCAAGGAACAATCATTCAACAAAAACCACTTGTAAGAGTTGGAGATGTTGTTGAAGCTGGTGATTTATTAACAGATGGTTCATCATTTAGTAATGGTGAATTAGCACTCGGAAAAAACGTTTTAGTTGGATTTACAACATGAAACGGTTATAACTTTGAGGATGCTGTTATCATCAATGAAAAACTTGTTAAAGGAGATGTTTTTACTTCTATTCATATCGAAGAACAAATTATTCAATTTAGAACTTCTAGAGCAGGAAATGATGAATTAACTGCTGAAATACCAAATGCTTCTAAATATTCTTTACGTCATCTTGATGAAAACGGAATTGTTAAAGTAGGTTCAGAAGTTTTACCTGGTGATGTTTTAGTTGGTCGTACTTCTCCAAAAGGTGAAGAAAATCCTTCTCAAGAAGAAAAAATGCTTTATTCAATTTTAGGTACTCGTTCTTCAACAAACAAAGACACATCATTAAAAGTTAAAAACGGTCATGGTGGTACAATAACACACGTTGAAATTCTTTCAAGAGAAAAAGGCGATGTTATGGAAGAAGGAATTGATAAAATTATTAAAGTGTCAATTGCTCAAAAGCGTAAAATCAAGGTTGGCGATAAAATGGCTGGTCGTCATGGAAATAAAGGTGTTATCTCTATTGTTTTACCAGAAGAAGATATGCCACACTTAGAAGATGGAACACCATTGGATATTATGCTAAATCCTCAAGGGGTTCCTTCACGTATGAATATTGGGCAAATTCTTGAATTACACTTAGGAATGGCTGCTAAAAAACTTGGTGTAAAATTTGTTGCTCCTTCATTTGATGGTGTTAAAAAACCTGATATTGAAGCAGCCTTAGAAGAAGCTGGCTTAGATAAAACAGGAAAACAAATTTTAATTGATCCTATTACAGGTAATAAATTTGATAAACCTATATCAGTTGGTGTTATGTATATGTTAAAACTTAATCACATGGTTGATGATAAAATGCATGCTCGTTCAGTTGGTCCATATTCATTAATTACACAACAACCATTAGGGGGTAAATCTCAAAATGGTGGTCAAAGATTTGGAGAGATGGAAACTTGAGCACTTGAATCATATGGCGCAACTAACGTTTTACAAGAAATTTTAACTTATAAATCAGATGATATTAAAGGTCGTAATGAACTTTATAATGCTCTTGCTAATGGTAAGGAAATTCCAGTTCCAAGTGTTCCAGAATCGTTTAATGTTTTAAGTCATGAAGTAAGAGGTCTTGCGATGAAACTTGAACCTGTTTATGAAAATGATTTAAATGAAACATATAGAGATCTTTCATCAGAAGAGTTATATCAATTCGAAAACAATATAGGAGGTGATAGTGAATAATAAAATTAAGGGAAAACAAAATATTAAAAAAATAATTCTTTCACTTGCTACAAGAGAAGATGTTAGAAGTTGATCTTCTGGTGAAGTTACAAAACCAGAAACAATTAACTATAAAACTTATAAACCAGAAAAAGATGGTTTATTTGATGAACTTATTTTTGGTCCAGTTGTTGATTATAAATGTCCTGTGTGTTCAACAAAATACAAAAAAAGCGATGCAAACACAAGATGTACTAAAACTCAACAATGTAAAAAGTACCAACCTGAAATCCTTCCTAAAATTTCAAGAAGAAGTAGAATGGGGCACATTAAATTACACAATCCTGTTGTACACTTCTGATTCTTTAAAATTGATCATTCAGTTATTTCTAACTTATTAGGATTAAGAGTTGATGAATCTTCAAATAAACAAAGTATCACAAAATCTGACTTAGAAAAATTAATTTATTATAAATCACATATTGTTTTAGAAAGCGGACAACTTAAATCATTAAAGAAAAATACAATTATCGATATAAATGAAGCAGCTATTATTTATGAACGTGCTCTTAAGGAATTATTAGAGTTAAATAGCGATGATGAAGATGCAGTTGAAGATATTCAAGAAGCGCTTGAAGAACTTGTGGATTATGCACAATCACAAGATGGAAAAGACTTCGGGATTGATTTTTATCAATATAATGATATTATTTCTGAATATTCTGATGCTGTAATTGGTACTGGTTCAAAAGCTATTGAATACTTACTTGAACATCTTGATCTTGAAAAAGAAAGAGATTTTGTTCAAGGACAAATTGATGAAATCAATATGGATATTGAAAATTCATTTGATGCACCAACTTCTAAACTTCAAACAAGACAAAAATTATATAAACGTTTAAATATAATTTCTTCATTTATTAGATCTAAGCAAAAACCAACAGATATGTTAATTTATGATTTACCTGTTATTCCTGCTGATTTAAGACCTCTTGTGCAATTAGATGGAGGTCGTCACTCAACTTCTGATATAAATGAACTTTATCGTCGTATTATTATAAGAAATAATCGTCTTGCAAAATGAGATGAAACAGATGCACCGATGTTAATTAAACAAAATGAATACCGTATGATTCAAGAAGCAGTTGATGCTTTAATTGATAACGGTCGTAAAAAACCTGCTCCAGTTTCATCAAGAGATAATCATCCACTAAAATCTATTTCAGACGGTCTTACAGGTAAAAAAGGACGTTTTCGTCAAAACTTACTTGGTAAACGTGTAGACTATTCAGCACGTAGTGTTATTGTTGGTGGTCCATCCCTTAAAATGTATGAAGTTGGTGTACCACGTGATATTGCAGCTAAACTTTTTGAACCTTGAATTATTAGAGAACTTGTTCAAAACGAATCAGATATAACAAGTATTAAAACTGCTAAAAAACTTATTGAAAATCTTGATCCAAGAATTTGACCATATGTTGAAAAAGCAATTCAAAATAGACCAGTATTATTAAACCGTGCTCCTACATTACACCGTCTTTCAATTCAAACCTTCCAACCTGTGTTAATTCGTTCAAAAGCTATTAAATTACACCCATTAGTAACAACTGCATTTAACGCTGACTTCGATGGTGACCAGATGGCTATTCACGTTCCAATTTCAGAACAAGCAGTTCGTGAAGTGCAAGAATTAATGCTTGCTTCTAAAAATATTCTTGGACCAAAAGATGGTGAGCCGATTATTAACCCTTCACAGGATATGATATTAGGTATTTATTATCTAACAATTGAAAAATCTGCACAAAACTCAAATATTAAAGGTGAAGGAAATTATTATTCAACAATTGAAGAAATGAAATTAGCTTACGAAAGAGGTTATGTTTCATTGCACGCAAGAGTTATTTTACCTATTAAAGCAATTAATAAACCAAAAATTGAAAAACAAACTAACAAACCATATATAGTCTCAACTGTTGGTAAATTTATTTTTAATAGTGTTTTACCAAAAGATTTTGAATTTGTATTTGGTAAATATGTAGAAGCAACACACTCAATTGATGCAAATGGTAATAAGAAAACTACAGAACGTGAAGTAATTCATACATCTGCAAATGATTTAGAGAGATATACATTCTCTTATGGTGAAAACTTTAGAGAAATTATCAAAGATATGTCTTTAAATACTGCATTAGGTAAAAAAGATATAGCAAAAATTATTAGAAAAATTTATGAAGAATACGTTGCTGTTGTAACAATTGAAGATATTTCAAATATTATTAATGGTGTTAATAAACTTAATTACACAGATCAATTATATGAATGTGAAAATTTAATTGATTATAAAGGTAATAAAATTTCTCCAATACATGCTTCATTAATTCATTCATTTATTACAGAAGAGTTTGAAAAAATTAACTTTAAATTTAAACCAAATGAAAGAACAAGCAATCAACAAGATTGAAACAAAGAAGATTATATTGAAGCCCTTGAAAAAGTTTGATTTAACTACTCTAATTATGTTTCAACAATACTTGATAACATTAAAGATTTAGGATTTAAATATTCAACTATTTCTGGTACTACTATTTCAATGAGTGATGTTAAGACACTTGATTCAACTCAAAGTTTTATTGATGAAGGTGATAAATATACTGCTCAATTATGAGAATATTTTGAAAATGGATATTTAACAGATGATGAGCGTTATAAATTAACAATTGAGAAATGAACAAAAGTTAAAGAACAAATTGAAAAATCATTAAAAGAGATTACTAAGACAGATTTAGATAATCCATTATTTATGATGATGACTTCTGGTGCTCGTGGTAACTCATCTAACTTTACTCAGTTAGCTGGTATGCGTGGTTTGATGAGCAACAACACTAAAGTGTTAAAAGCCGATGCCGAAAATGATCGTGTGGTTCGTTCAACAATTGAAATTCCAGTTAAATCTTCATTCCTTGGCGGACTTAGTGCTTATGAGTTTTATTCTTCAACACATGGTGCTCGTAAAGGGCTTACAGATACTGCACTTAACACTGCTAAGTCAGGTTACTTAACACGTAGACTTGTTGATGTTGCTCAAAGTATTGTTGTACGTGAAGATGATTGTGGTTCTGATTTTGGTTTTGTTGTTAAAGCAATTAAGGATACAAAAACAGACACAATTATCGAATCATTATGAGAAAGAATTGAAGGAAGATATACAAATAAAGCAATTTATGACAATAATGGTAATTTAGTGGTTGGAAGTTGTGAATTAATAACTCCTGAGATTGCTGATAAAATTACTAAAGAATTAAATCTTGAAACAGTTGAAATCCGTTCAGTGCTTTCTTGTCATACAAAGAATGGTGTATGTAAAATTTGTTATGGTAAAGATCTTGCTTCAAACCGTGTTGTAAATATTGGTGAAGCTGTTGGTATTGTTGCTGCTCAATCTATTGGTGAACCTGGAACTCAGTTAACTATGCGTACATTCCATACAGGAGGGGTTGCTGGTGTTGAAGATATTACAGGTGGATTTGGTAGACTTATTGAGCTAATCGATGCTTTTGACAATCCATGAGGTCGTCCTGCTGAAATTTCAAAATGACACGGTGTTGTAACAAACATTGAACAAGCAATTGATAAAGAAACACAAAAAGAAACAGAACACACATTAGTAACAATTGCAAGAAAAGATATAATGGGAACAGAAATTTATGAAACTGTTACAGGTAGAATTTCTCAAAAACTTCGTGTTAAAATTGGTGATGCTGTTGTACCAGGTCAAAAAATCTTTGAAGGACCAATTGTTTTAAATCAGTTATTAAACGCTACTGATGCAAGAACAGTACAAAACTACTTATTAAAAGAAATTCAAAGACTATACCGTTTACAAGGTATTACAATTGCTGATAAATATATTGAAATTATTATTTCACAAATGTTATCAAAAATCATTATTTCTGACCCTGGAGACTCACACTTCTTTAGTAGTGCATTAGTTGATACATATGTATACCAAAGAGAAAATGCAAAACTTATTTCAGAAGGAAAAAGACCTGCTTATGGTAAGGTCAAAATTTCTGGTGCTAAATCAATACCATTATTATCATCATCATTCTTATCAGCTGCTTCATTCCAAGAAACAGCTAAAATTCTTGTTAATTCATCAGTTGGAAAAAGAGTTGATTTACTTGAAGGACTTAAAGAAAATATTATTTTAGGTCAAAAAATCCCAGCTGGAACAAACTCAAATTACGAATTAAAAGGTAAATATGATATTCGTCCATTTGCTTCATATTTCCCTACTAAAATTTGAGGTAATCAAGAATTACAACAACAAGTTGTTGCGGATGATTCTGATTTTTCAATCGAAGAACATACAGCAGATAGTGAAATACTAGATTTTGCTGGTATCGTAACACAAAATGAAATGAATGATAGTCATTCTGATGATGAATATGATTCAGGTGATGAATATTAAAAATATGCCTAACGGGCATATTTTTTGTACCTTTAAAGCAAATCAATATTGCATTTTAGTTTATAATATAAATATGAATTTAGAAGAAATTTTCACAATGCAAAAAAAATTAGATATACACATTGATAAAAAAAGACAAATTACTAATCCACAAATTGATAAACAAAGTTTATTAACACAACGCCTTTTAGCACTAATTGTTGAAGCAAGTGAATTTGTTAATGAAGTACAAAGTTTTAAATATTGAAAGCAAAATAAAAATATTAATCATAAAGCAATTAAAGAAGAATTTGCAGATTTGTTACATTTTTTTATCACACTTGGTTATGAAAATAATATTCCAACAAACATTGAACCAAAAATTGTTGATATAGATATCAATAAGCAATTCAAAGAATTGTTTATTGCTATTTCTAATATTTTGCAAAATTGTAATTATCAAACAGTATATTATGCTTTTTCAATTGCATTAGGATGTTTTGATTTATTAGGTTTTACATACGCTGAAATGTTTCAAGCGTATTTTGAAAAAAATCAAAAAAACTACAAAAGACTGTCAACAAATTATTAAAATGATATAATATTTTTATGCCCTAGTGGTGAAATTGGCAGACACTGCGGACTCAAAATCCGCCGGAGAAATCCATGCAGGTTCAAGTCCTGTCTGGGGCACCATATCAAATTATTGTAAAATTTTCCTAATATAAAAAAATTCAGGATATTCCCTGAATTTTTTTATACTGTAATTAATGAAATAACTTCAACAGAAGCATCTATGAGTTTTCTTCCGTTTAATTCTGATAATTCCATTAATACAACTATTTTTTCAACAATAACACCTTGTGATTGAAGTAATTTAACAATTGCGTTTAATGTTCCACCAGTTGCTAAAACATCATCAACAATAACTGCTTTTTGACCTTTTTTAACAAAACCTTTTTGTAGTTCTAATTGATTTGAACCATATTCTAAATCATAAGACATTGATATTACTTCACCAGGAAGTTTATTAGGTTTTCTGACCATAATAAAAGGTTTTTTTAAAAACGCAGCAGCCGGTGTTCCAAAAAGAAAACCACGAGCATCAGGCCCTACAATAATGTCTGTATCTTTTGCAATTTCTGCAATTTTATTAATAGTGTAGTTTAATGCTTCGCCATTTGCTAAAAGTGGGGAAATATCTTTAAATAATACACCTTTTTTAGGAAAATCTTGAACGTCTCTTATTAATTTTTTTATATCCATATTTAAATTATAAATTATTTTTAATTTATATTTTATATTTTATAAGCAAATTATGATGGTATATCACAACCGTTAAAAGGTTCAAGAGCAAAAGACATTAATTTGATTTTTTGTAGTTTGCTTTCAGATATAAAATCAAAAGAATCAATTAAATATGTTATATCTAATATATTCCCATCAAGTTTTGTAAGTCTAAAAATTGTTTTAGCATTTGCAATAATTTCTGCAAAGTTTTTATTTTCTTGCGCTTGTGATTTATCTTGTTTAAATAATTGTTGAATTTTATTAAATGCATGTGTTTTTATTTCATCTGTATCTAAAAACTTTTTACTGCTTAAAAATTTAAACATATAAAAAGAAAAGTTTTCTGCAACTTCTTTAAAACGATCATTACGTGTAAAGTAGTTTGTTGTTAATTGCTGATAATTTTCTGTATTTTCATCTAAAACAACTTTAAATATTTTTAAAAAAGCATTGTAAATTGAAACAACATCAAATGATCATGAGTTGTTTCCATATAAATTATCTTTTATTTCTTGGTAAGTAAAAAATTCCATTTAACCTCTTTCTAATTTTTGAATTTGTTCTTTGATTTCTTGCGCCTTATCATATTCTCTATTTTTTGCAAATCTTAACATTTGTGTTTCTAATTGTTTAATTTTATCCTCAATATCTAAAACTTCATCTTCAATTGGTAAAAACTTTTTCTTGTTTTTTCTTAATACTGCGTTTGCGGCATTTATAAAATCATGTCCTTCTATTGATTCATTTATTTTTTTAATAATTGTTTGAGGTATGATTCCATTATCTGTATTAAACTTGATTTGAATCTCGCGTTTAATTTTGTTATCTTCAATACATTTTTCCATTGCTGGTGAAATTGTATCAGCATATAATATAGCTTTACCATTTGCATTTCTTGAAGCACGACCTACTATTTGAACTAAACTTGCAAAATCTCTTGAAAAACCACCCTTATCAGCATCAACAATCATAACAATTGACACTTCTGGTATATCTATACCTTCTCTTAAAAGACCAACACCTATTATAACTTCATAAATACCAAGTCTTAGTTTTCTTATAATTTCATTTCGTTCAAATGTTTTATGATCAGAGTGCATATATGTAGCTTTTATTTTACGTTTTTGTAAATATTCTGATAGTTTTTCTGCTGATTCTTTTGTAACTGTTAAAATGATAGTTTTTTCTTTATTTTCTCTTTGTTTGATTAAAGTATCAAAAATATGCTCAATTTGATTGGTGCTCGGTTTTACTTCGATAACCGGATCAACAAGACCAGTTGGTCTAATATACATTTTTGTTAAATTTGAACCAACTCTTTCTAATTCATATTTATTTGGAGTAGCTGAAACATAAATTCTTTGGAATTTGAAATGTTTTTCAAATTCATCAATTTTCAGTGGCCTATTTTCTATGGCTGATGGCAGTCTAAAACCATATTCAACTAAATTAGTTTTACGAGCATTGTCTCCACGCTCCATACCAGCAATTTGTCCCATTGTTTTATGTGATTCATCTATAACTAAAATTGCATCATTAGGGAAATAATCAAGTAATGTATAAGGTCTTTGACCAAAAGTTCTTCCATCAAGATACATTGAATAATTTTCAATCCCCTTACACATTTTAAACTCTTTTAAATCATGTATATCATTTAAGATTCTTTGCGATAAACGCTGGTGTTCTAAGAGTTTATTTTCTTTTTTAAAAAAATCTAGTTGGTCATTTAGTTCTTTTTCAATTAAAGGAATTATATTATCGTAAATTTGATTTGAAACAGCATAAGCATCACCAGGTGATAATAAGTAATTACTTTCTTTAGAAATAATATTTTTATTTAATGCATCTAATGTGGCAATTTCTTCAATTTCTTCACCAAAAAAACTAACTCTTATTTCTAAATTTTCTTGATCTGCAGGCCTAATTGAAACAACATCACCTTTAACAGCAAATTTTCCAGGTGTTAAATTAAAATCATTTCGCTCATATTTATTTAAAGTAAGTTTATATATAAAATTTTTAAATCCTATATTTTGCGAAACATAAAATCTAAAAAAACTTTCTTTATAAATTTCAGGATTTAATGCACCATATATAGCACTAACACTAGCAACAACAATAACATCTCTTCTGTTTAATAATGAATTAATTGTACTCATTCTCATTATTTCAATTTGTTCATTTGTTTTGGAATCTTTTTCAATATATGTATCAGATGAAGGAATATATGCTTCTGGTTGAAAATAATCAAAATATGAAATATAATATTCTACAGCATTATTTGGAAAAAATTCTTTCAATTCAGAATAAAGTTGGCTTGCTAAGGTTTTGTTATGTGATAAAAGTAAAATAGGTCTATTTAGTTCTTTTATAACATTTGCAATTGCAAATGTTTTACCAGAACCAGTAACACCTTCAAGCAAGACTTCTTGCACATTATTATTTATTGCATTAACAAGAAATTCAATTGATGCCGGTTGACCTCCTGCTGGCTTATATTGAGAATTTAGTTCAAAAATTTTCATTAATCAATTATATATAAATAAATTTCTAATTTTTTATTAAATTATCATAAATTTTAAACTTTTTATATATAATTAATTTAACAAAAATATATGGGGATTAGATGAAGTATAAAAGAATTTTAATAAAACTTTCTGGTGAAGGTTTTGCAAACAAAGAAAAGCATTTAGCAATTGATAATGAATTAGTTAAAAAAATTGCTCTACAACTTAAAGAGGTTGTTTCACAAGGTGTTGAAGTATCTATTGTTATTGGTGGAGGTAATTTCTGAAGAGGTGCATCTGCCGAAAAAAATGGTATTCCAAGAAATAGAGCAGATTATATTGGTATGCTAGCAACTGTAATGAATGGTTTAGCTTTAAGAAGTGGTTTTGAACTTGTTGGTTTAAAAGCCAGAGTGCAAAGTTCACTAAGTTTAGATCAAAAAGTTGCAGAAAACTATGTAAATGAAAAAACAATGAAATATCTAAAAGATGGAGAGGTTGTTATTTTTGTTGGTGGTACAGGTAGACCATACTTTACAACAGATACAGCAGCAACATTATACGCTTCTGAAATAGGAGCAGATGTTATTTTAATGGGTAAAAACGGAACAGATGGTGTTTATGATAGTGATCCAAGAAAAAACCCAAATGCAAAACGTTATGATAAAATCACATATGATGAAATGCTTGAAAGAAAACTACAAGTTATGGATTTAACTGCAACAAGTATGGCTAGAGATAATCATATCGATTTAATCGTATTTGATTTATTAGAAGAAGATTCAATTATAAAAGCATTACAAGGTTCAATTAATCATACGGAGGTTACAAATTAATGGAATTAGAATTATATTTAATGGAACTTGAAGATAAATGTGAAAAAGCTATTCAACATTATAAATTTGAAATATCAAAAATTTCAACAGGAAGAGCAAATCCACAACTTATTAAAGGAATCAAGGTAAATTATTACGATTCTTTAACACCACTTGAAGAAATTTCAAATATTTCTGTTCCTGAACCACAACAGTTGCTTATTAAACCTTATGATTTATTATCAGTAAAAGAAATTTATAAAGCAATTGAAAAAGCAAATTTAGGAATTCAACCAGTAGATGAAGGTAATCAAGTTCGTTTATCATTTCCAACTCTTACTACTCAAAAACGTAAAGAATACGTTAAAGTTTTAAAAGAACTTACCGAAGAAGCAAGAATTGGGATTAGAAATGCAAGACAAAGTATAAACAAAATCGTTAAAGATAATAAAGAAATCTCGGAAGATACACAAAAGATGTATTTAGACAAAATTCAAAAAAACATTGATTCACAAATGGGTAAAATTGACAAAATTTTCGATGAAAAAGAAAATGATTTAATGAATAATTAATTAAAAAACAGTTCATTTATTTGAACTGTTTTTTTTAACTAAATTAAGCAGCTGCTCTTTCTGCTCTTCTTACATTACGTGCATGTTCTCTAGATAATTTTTTAGCTCTTTTTTCTGCACGTAATTTATTTTTTAATCTAACAATTTTACGCATGTAATATCCTTTATATTTAATTTATTTTATAGTGTAATCATTTTACAATATTTTTTAAAAAATAAAAAAATTTTAGAACTTTAACAAAGAATGGTATAATTTAATCACAAATTTGCTGTCAAGCACTTGTGCTTGACATAAATCAAATAGGAGGTTCATATGGTAAAAATTAGATTAAAAAGAATGGGAAGTAAATTCAGACCTGTTTACAAAATTGTTGTTGCTGATGCAAGAGCTCCACGTGATGGTAAAATTATCGAAGCTTTAGGACATTACAATCCTTCTTCTAAAGAACTTGTTTTAAATAAAGAATTAGCAAGTAAATGAATATCATTAGGTGCAAAACCAACAACAACTGTTGCTAATTTATTAAAAAAATAATTTAATATAAAATGAAAATAAATTTCTTAACACTTTTTCCAAATTATTTTAAACCCTTAGTTGAAGAAAGTATTATTAGCAAAGCTATAGAAAAACAAATAATTGATATACAAACAATTGATTTTCGTAATTTTAGTAAAAATAAACACAGAAAAGTAGATGATGAAATATATGGTGGAGGTCATGGTTTATTGTTGCAAATTGAACCAATTGATCTTGCTCTTGAATCACTTCATAATAATGGTGGTTATAAAATTTTAGTTTCACCTCAGGGAAAAACGTTTAATCAAAAAATAGCTAATGAATTAGCAAAAAAAGACCAAATTACTTTTATTTGTGGAAGATATGAAGGTTTTGATGAAAGAATTATTTCACTTGTTGATGAAGAATTATCTATTGGTGATTTTGTTTTAACTGGTGGCGAATTACCAGCAATGGTTATGGCTGATAGTATAATTAGATTAGTTCCTAATGTTATTAAACAAGATTCATTTATTAATGATTCATTTCAAGGTGTTGGATTATTGGATTATGCACAATATACAAGACCAAGAGAATATAAAGGGTTAAAAGTTCCGGAAATTCTTTTTAGCGGAAATCATAAATTGATTGCTGAATGAAAAGAAAAATCACGTTGAGAAAAAACATTAAAAAATAGACCAGATATCATAGAAAGGATTAAAAATGAGAAATAAATTTTTAGAAATTGTTGAAAAACCACAACTTCGTTCAGATTTACCACAATTTACAACAGGAGATAATGTTAAAGTTCACGTTCGTATTCGTGAAGGTGAAAAAGAACGTATCCAGGTTTTTGAAGGATTAGTTATTTCTAAAAAAGAATCAGGTACAAGAGAAGTTTTTACAGTTAGAAAAATTTCTTATGGAATCGGAGTTGAAAGAACTTTTCCAGTTAATTCACCTTTAATTGCTCATATTGAAGTTTTACGTTCAAATAAAGTACGTAGAAAAAGATTATACTACATGAGAGATCGTAAAGGTAAAAACGCTCGTCTTAAAGAAATCAAAAGATAAATCAAATAATTCATTATTTGATTTTTTTACTTTTTTATTATACTCATATATAATATTGCAAAGTGAGGTAATATGCAAATATTTTTAAGTATATTAATGAATTTAACCTTTTTAGGTTTTGGATACATTGTGGGTTCATTAAATACTGCATTGTTATATGCAAAATTTTTTAAACAAAAAGATTTACGAGAATTTTATTCAAAAAATGCTGGTGCAACTAATTCACTACGTGTATATGGCAAAAAAGTCGCTCTTATTATTTTGTTAATAGATATAGCAAAAGTTGTTATATCAGTTTTACTAATGAAACTTATAGCACAAGGTGTTAATAATTCAATTCAATATGATATTGATAATACCTTAGGTTTCAAAGAAGTAAATAACCTAGAATCAAAACTATTTTTAATCCCTTTATTAAGCGGTTTAGGGGTAGTTATCGGACACACTTGACCAGTTTTCTTTAATTTAAAAGGCGGAAAAGGTGTGGCCTGTGGTATTGGATTAATTATTTCAATTAATATTATTATTTTTGTAATAGCAACAATTGTTTATTTTAGTATTTTATTTTGAAAAAAATATGTTTCTTTAGCAAGTATACTAACCTCTATTATTTTAATACCTTTTTGTTTTATACCTTGAATAACAGATTTACCTCTTGGGTGAATGAATGATCTTTCAGTTAATTATTTTTGAATAACAGGTTTAATATACTTATGTGTTGCAGGGTTGATTGTTTATAAACATATATCAAACATTAAATCATTATTAAATCATACAGAAAGAAAATTAAATTTATTTAGTAAAAAATAGGTGAAATCTATTTTATATAAAATATGGAGGTATATTTTGGCGTTCGATAACTCTAATATGAGTTTAAAAGATATTGAAGAAATTGAATATAAATATTTAATGAAATATTGATATTTTTTAAAATTTGTAGAAGAAGAAATTGTTTCAGGTATAAAATCAATGGATGATATTAAATCAGATTGATTTGGAAAATATGGAAATAAAGATGGCGGTATTTCTATTTTTGATGTTGGTTCTGAAAGAATTGTTTATGCATTGTTAAATGGTAAAATTGCAGGGAAACCAAATTCCGCACCTGTAAGTTCAGACTTATTTTTTGAAGTAGAAGATGCTTTTATTCATATTGATTTAAAAAGCGTAACAACTAACGACGGTATCGATGGTTTAGATAATGTGCGTGATTTTAATACAAGTATATTTATCGGTGAAAATCAAAATTCATACAAAGGTATAATAATAAAAAACGAAGGTAGGCCAAATCAATATTATGAGATTTATAAACCTAATTTACCAACTTTTTACTCAAAAAGTAATGGCGACAAAAAAATAACATTAACCTTCTTTATTTGTTTACTCAATAATTCTGTTACTAGAAAATGTGAATTAATATCAATAATGTGTCTCCCAAATGGTAAACTTGAAGACTATTATGGTTCAAGACCGTTAAAAGCAGGGAAAAATCATGGAAAAGCAAGATTTAATTTCAAAAATGTTTCAAAATTTGAATTACTGGATGGTGATAAAAAAAGAGTAAGGGTTATATATGTAAATCCTGATATGTCAGAATATTTAAAAAAACAATTAAATTTTTATATAGAAAACTTTAAAATAGATATAGAATAATTATTATTAAATTAAAAATAGTAGTATTTTTTTGCATAAAACTTGGGACTGTACGATATTTTGTGTAAACTCTCATAAACTTATTTTTGATAATAAGAGAATTGCGATAGCAAAACACAAATCTGGTCTAATTATAATAAAAAACCAAACAAAAAGCAAAAATAAAGGGGGACACAGAAATGACACAGTTATTTCTGTGTTTTCTTTTATAAAACAAAAGGAAGGGGGAGGGGTATACCCCTCGGGCTTCGCCCATAAAAATGAGCAAACATTTATCACACAAACAATGAGAATTTTGAATCAAAGAGTATTACAAAGCAAATAATAATTTTGCTAGTGAACAACTATTTTGAACTAATTTTTGTAATCAAAATAACATTAAATTTACTAAGCACGTAATTTATAGATTTAAACAAAAAATTAACTTGTATAATTTAAATATGAATTTAGATA
>NZ_JHWE01000010.1:11413-27673 GCF_000622205.1 Mycoplasma leonicaptivi ATCC 49890 | reverse complement strand
TGTGTAGAATTATTGATTCTTATTTTTTCAATATTTTTTAAAAGTGTATTTTTATTGTTTAGCAATAAATTTAACATACGATAAAAACTATTTTTCGAATAATCAAGATCTAATCCACTTAGATCTCTTTTGTAATAACTATTTAAAATACTTGAAGGATTAGAGATTTTATTAGCCATACTGTATTTAATTATTTCTTTCATACCTTTATGTTTACCGTAATTAAAATCTTTTAAAAGATTAAGTTTATCTATAAATTTTTCAATAACATCAACACCTGCATTAATTTTTATGTTTTTGTATGTTGGTTTATTCAGACTTGTCATAATCAGATTTTTTAAAAGTTCTGGATTTACTTTTTCATCATAATCACAAATGATGTTGTCAATTACTTTTTTATAGTTTTCATTTAGTTTCTCAATTTGTTCGCTATTTCCAAGACTTAAAATTTTTATATTTGTTCTTTTTCCATTTTTTAAACCAACATAACCTATATTTTTGTAAGAATGTTTTTGATTTTTAACAGTATAAAGCATTAATTTCATATCTAAATTATACCATAATATATAGCAATATATAGCATTATTTTTATTTTTTTATACTACTATGTAGTATAAAAGTTCTAAAAAACATAAAAAACCTGCGTTTTCTGGGAAACGCAGGAAAATCAAGCAAGAAGCTTGATTTTTATGAATATAATTTTGTAAGGAAATTATTTATTAAACTAATTCAATAATTGCCATTCTTGTGTTATCACCTTGTCTTTTAGGTAATTTAATAATTCTTGTGTATCCACCTTGTCTTTCTTTATATTTTGGTGCAATAGAATCAATCAAATGTTTTAAAACAGTTTTTTCTGAATCATTAACTTTTATAGGACGTAAAAATGATGCAGCTATACGTATATTTGCTAATGTAGGATTTTTTGCTTTTTGAATTAATTTTTCTGCGTGTCTTCTAACTTCTTTTGCTCTTGTTAAAGTAGTAATAATGTGACCATTTGCGTATAATTCACTAACAAGTGAACGCATTACACCTTTTCTTCATTTTGTATCACGTGAATAAATTTGTGTTGGATTTGCCATTCTATTCTTCTCCTTTTAAATTTTTACCATGTTCTTTTATTTTTGCGATAATTTCTTCTACAGATTTCTTACCTAAGTTTTTAACACCTTCAAGTTCTTCTTTTGTTAATTCACATATTTTGCTTAGTTTTCTAATATTAGACATTCTTAAAGCATTTGAAGAACGAACAGATAAATTAAGTTGTGCAATATCTAAATCATCTTCGACATAATGAACTTCTTCTTTAACTGGTTCTTCGAAAATATTAACATCTTCAATATTATCAATTTCACCTATAACTTGGAATAAACCAATTAAGTATTTTGTAGCTTCTTTTATAGCATTTTTTCCTGAGACAGTACCATCAGTTTCAATATTAAATTCTAGTTCTTCCTCTATTTTTGCAGATGCTGTATTTAATTCTTTTACTTTATAATTAACATTTTTAATTGGTGAAAATTCTGAATCTACTGCGATAAATTGTGTTTTGGAATTTGTTATTTCTGTTTGTAGTTTAGTTAAAATATCAGTTGAATTAATAAAAGTTTTATTTTCTTCAAAAGACATAAAACCACGACCACCACGTAAATACATCTCAATTTTTAACGCATTTGGTTTTAAAGTTTCTGCAATTTCAACTGATGTGTCAATAATTTTTACACCAGGATTACTTATTTCAAAACCAGCAGCAGTAACTTTTCCAGTATCCGATGATAATAACTTTGCTTTAATAATCTCATCATCTGCAATATATTCAGGATTGTAACTAAATCTAACTTTTCTTAAATTCATTATTATAGATGGAACATCTTCAATAACGTCTTTTAAAGTAGTAAACTCATGCTCAGCACCTTCTATTCTAACACAAAAAGGAGCTAAATTAGTAATGCTTGATAAAAGAACTCTTCTTAGTGCAACACCTAATGTATTACCAAAACCTCTTTCAAGACCTTGTAACACAAAAGATAACTCATTTTCTGTATCTTTTTTAAACTCAAGTTTTCTTTTATATGTTAATGGTTTCATTTTTTCCATATCTAAATTACCTTTCAAAAAGAGAATAAATTATTTTCTTGCACGTTCACGTTTTAAAATACGTTTTGGTGGTCTTGTACCATTGTGTGGTATTGGTGTAACATCTTTAACTTCTGTAACAGTAATCCCTGCTACTTCAATTTGTTTTCTTGCAGAATCTTTACCTGCTCCTAAACCTTTTAATTCTACTTTAACAGATTTTATTCCGTGTTCTTTAGCTGCTTCTGCTGCTGCCTGTGCTGCTAAACCAGCTGCGTATGGTGTTTTTTTCTTTGTACCTTTATAACCAATTGCACCCGCTGATGATCAAGCAATTACATTACCTTTTTCATCTGCAAAAGTAACTATTGTATTTTGATTTGTTGAGTGAATATGAGCAACACCATTAACAATATTTTTCTTTTTTGTTTTACGAGCCATTATTATTTACCTTTCTTTCCTGCTACTGTCTTTCTTGGACCCTTACGTGTTCTAGCATTCTTTTGAGTAACTTGACCACGAACTGGTAATCCTTTACGGTGTCTAATACCACGGTAGCATTTTATTTCCATTAAACGTTTAATGTTTAAAGTAACTTCTCTACGTAAATCACCTTCTGTTGTATAAACTTTTGCAGCCTCACGAATTCTTGATAATTCTTCTTCTGATAATTCTTGAACACGTTTATTTTCATCAATTTTTGCATTAGCACAAATTTCTTGCGCTAATGATTTTCCAATACCATAAATATATGTTAAAGAAATAACAACACGTTTATTATTTGGAATTTCAACATTTAAAACTCTAGCCATATTTTAATACCTTTCTAAATTAACCTTGTCTTTGTTTGTGTTTTGGTTGAACACAAATAACACGGTTTATACCTTTACGTTTAATCATTTTGCAATCTTTGCACATTTTTTTAACACTTGCTCTAACTTTCATTGTATCTCCTTTAATAATTATTTGTGTCTATAAACAATTCTTCCTTGTGTTAAATCATAAGGACTTAGTTCTACATCTACATAATCACCTGGAAGTATTCTAATGTGATTTACTCTCATTTTTCCAGAAATATGCGCTTTGATTTGATGTCCATTGTCTTCAAGTTCAACTGTATATAAATCAGTTGTATGAGCCTCTTTTACTAATGCCTTAAATTTAATAGCGTCTTTTGCCAAATTATATTCCTTTCGTTAAAACAACACCTTTTCAATCTTTAATTAATACAGTGTGTTCGTAATGGGCAGTATTTGAACCATCTGAACTTACAACAGTTCAACCATCTTTTAAAATTTTAATTTTAGGTGTTTGCATTATCATTGGTTCTATACAAATAACCATACCATTTTGAATAAGAGGACCTGTTCCTTTTTTTCCTTTATTTGGAACTTCTGGATCTTCATGTAAATTTTTACCAATACCATGTCCTATAAATTCACTTGGAGTAAATAAATTCTGTTTCTTAATATATTCACCAATTGCATAAGAAATGTCTCCAATTCTTGCACCTTTTTTTATCGCTTTTAAACCTGCTTCAAAGGCTTTGATTGCAGTTTCTATAATTTTTTTATCATTTAAGGAAACTAAACCAACAGGTTTTGTAAAAGCACTATCACTATTGTAACCTTCTCAAATACATCCAAGGTCAACACTAATCAAGTCTCCTTCTTTAACTATGTATTTAGTCGGTATACCATGTATCAATTGTTCATTAACGGAAATGCAAGCAGTAGCAGGAAAACCATATAATCCTAAAAATGCTGGCTTAGCACCTCTTTTTATAATTTCATTAAAAGCCAATTGATCTATATCTTTTAAAGAAACCCCTGGTCTTATAAAGTCTCATATGATATTTTTAACTTCTGCCAAGATTGAGCAACTTTTTGCTATTTTTTGAATTTCTTCTTGTGTTTTTATCAAACCCATGTTGCTCCTTTAAAATAAAATAAGATACTTTTTAAAAAAAGTATCTATATTTTACCATTTTTATTTAAAACTGATAAAACTTTATCTGCTACAATTTCAGGACTATTTGAAGAATCAATCATTATTAGTTTATTGTTTTTTTGATAGAAATCAATTAAAGGTTTTGTTTTTTCATAATAGATTTCTAGTCTTGATTTAATTTTTTCAGGTTTATCGTCTTCTCTTGTGATTAGCATTTCACCATCATTATTACATATATTATCAAGAGTTGGTTTTTTAAATTTAATATGATACCCTTGATTACATTTTGGACAAAGCCTTCTACCAGAGAGTCTTTCCAAAATAATTTCTTGTTTAACATCTAAACAAATAACATCAAAATTAAAATTTTCAATTGTATCTAAGAATAAAGCTTGATCAACTGTTCTAGGGAAACCATCTAACATAAAGTACTGATTTTGTTTAATTAAATTTTGTATAAAATTACCAACAATTTTATTTGTAATATCATCTGGTACATAACCACCTGAATAAACATATTCTTGAACTTTTATTCCTAATTCTGTTTTATTAGCTATTTCATTTCTAAAAACGTTACCAGTTGAAATATGTTTAAGATTTGTATTTTTTGAAATTATTTCTGCAACAGTACCCTTACCTACACCAGGCGCTCCGATAAAAATTATATTCTTTTCTATCATAATAATCCTTCATTTTCTATTGAAATATCTTTATTTTTATTATTCTCTATTAATTCAAGATTAGCAATTGTTTTCTTTTTAGCTTTTGCTAATTTGTTTGATTTTAATCTTGTTTTAAATTGACTTAAAGTTTCAAGTGAAGTTGAAACTAAAATCATTAAACTTGTTCCACCAAAAGCAATTGAAGAAGGTAATAAATTCGTCATTATTTGCACAAATTGCATACTACCTAATAAAAGTAAATAAAATGCTGAAAAAATACTTAATCTAAAAACAACAGCAATCAAATAATCTTGTGTGTCTTCACCGGGACGGATACCAGGTATAAAAGTGGTGTTTTTTGTAAAATCTTCTGCTACTTTATCAACTTTTGATTGTTGGATTCCCATAATAAGTGAAAAAACAAAAACAATTGTAACGAGTAAAGAAAAACCTACAACACTTGTAAATTGCATATTTTGATTTATTCATTGTTTTGATGGATTTGTTTCTGGTAATAAATTAGCAATCATAGTAGGGAAAGATAAAACCATCATTGCAAAAATAATAGGCATAATACCTGCTGGATTGGCTTTAATTGGTAATTTACTAATTTCTTTTTTAGATTTTGACCTTCCTGCACCAACTTGCTGAATAGGTATGTGTCTTTCTGCTAAATAAACAATACTTATTATTAATAAAACAGTTATGTACGCTAAAACATAAGTAGAAAAATTAACGATATTTGAAATAATATTATTTTTAGAAATATCACCTACATAGTAATTAAAAGCTGCTTGGAATTGAAACGGAATTCTTGTTGCAATGCCTACAAAAATAAGTAAACTTGTCCCATTACCTATTCCTTTATTTGTTATTTCTTCAGAAATTCATAAAGCAAACAAAGAAGAAGCAACTAAAATCATTGGTATAATGAATAAAACTATTGTATTATTTGAAAAATAATTGCTTTCTAAAATTTGTATAAATGAATTAGCGCCACCAGAAGATAAAGATCTTGTTAAAAATATAGCTTGTGGATATGCTATAAAAAAAGTTAGAAATCTTGTAATTATATTTATTTTTCTTCTTCCTTGTGGTCCAGATTGACTTAATTTATGAATAGGAGGGAATAATTTTGATTGTAAAATCATCATTATTAATGAAGCGTTAATAAAAGGACTAATTCCTAATGCGAACAGTGAAAATTGTCTTAAACCACCACCACCAATAAGATTAAGTGTGTTTAAAAATGAATTATTTGTAAATTGACTAATATCCGCAACCTTAATAAATGGTGAAGTAATAGTTGTACCTAAAATAAAAACAAATAATAAAAATGAGGTGTAAATACCTTTTTTTAATAGTTCTTTTGTACTTCAAAAACTTTTTCAATAATTGCTAAATTTAAGGAAAAACTTAGATAAATTAAATATAAAATTTTGCAATTTAACTCCTTCTTAATTACTATATTATAAATAAAAAAGTATTTTTTAAAAGAATAAAAAATATAAAAAAAGCCCTATAAGGGCAATGTTCTCTGAAAACTGAATAGTAATTAATAATTCATTAAAATGTCTTGAATACATTTCTTTTAAACCTATCAATTTATTAGTAATGGTCAGCTGAATGTATTACTACACTTACACTTCCATCCTATCAACCTCGTAGTCTACAAGGAATTTCAAGGGAATACTTATCTTTGAGGAGGCTTCCCACTTAGATGCTTTCAGCGGTTATCCTTTCCGTACTTAGCTACCCAGCTATGCTTCTGGCGAAACAACTGGAACACCAGCGGTACGTCCACTCCGGTCCTCTCGTACTAAGAGCAGCTCTCATCAATATTCCAACGCCCACATCAGATAGGGACCGAACTGTCTCACGACGTTCTGAACCCAGCTCGCGTACCGCTTTAATTGGCGAACAGCCAAACCCTTGGAACCGACTCCAGCTCCAGGATGCGATGAGCCGACATCGAGGTGCCAAACCTTGCCGTCGATGTGATCTCTTGGGCAAGATAAGCCTGTTATCCCCAGGGTAACTTTTATCCGTTGAGCGACTGCCGTTCCATGACGTACAGCCGGATCACTAAGTCCTGCTTTCGCACCTGCTCGACTTGTAGGTCTCGCAGTCAAGCACACTTCTACCTTTGCGCTCTACATATGGTTTCTGACCATATTGAGTGTACCTTTGAACGCCTCCGTTACCTTTTAGGAGGCGACCGCCCCAGTCAAACTACCCACCACGCACTGTCTCCCCGCCGGATAACGGCGGCAGGTTAGAAACTCAACATACCAAGGGTGGTATTTCAAGGTTGACTCCTTTATGACTGGCGTCATAATCTCAATGTCTCCCACCTATCCTACACATGTTAGGCCAAGTTTCAATACGAAGTTGTAGTAAAGCTCCATGGGGTCTTTTCGTCTTGATGCGGGTACCCAGCGTTTTCACTGGGACCATAATTTCACCGAGTCCAATGTTGAGACAGTTGAGAGATCATTGCGCCTTTCGTGCAGGTCAGTATTTAGCCGACAAGGAATTTCGCTACCTTAGGACCGTTATAGTTACGGCCGCCGTTCACCCGGGCTTCATTTCAACGCTTCGCATAAGCTAACGCATCCACTTAACCTTCGGGCACTGGGCAGGCTTCACCCCCTATACATCACCTTGCGGTTTAGCAGAGAGCTGTGTTTTTGATAAACAGTTGCCCCTCACAATTTACTGTGGCCAGTTTTCACTGGCACCCCTTTTCGCGAACTTACGGGGTTAATTTGCAGAGTTCCTTAACATTGGTTTTCTCGCTCGCCTTAGAATACTCATCTTGGGAACGTGTGTCCGTTCTCGGTACAGGTACCACGATATTTAAACGTTTAGAAGCTTTTCTTGGAAGCATGAAATCACACAATTCAGCTTTACAGCTTATGATTCGTAACTTACGGTTGTAGAATACGCATTTAACTATATTCACCACTAATTACTTACCCCCAAATCCAATAATGGGTAGTGTTATCCTTCTCCGTCACTCCATCACTATATCAGGTAGTACAGGAATATTAACCTGTTGTCCATCGGATACGCTTTTCAGCCTCTCCTTAGGTCCTGACTAACCCTGGGTGGACGAACCTTCCCCAGGAAACCTTTCCCAATAGGCGTCGTGGATTCTCACCACGAATCGTTACTCATACCGGCATTCTCACTTCCTATAACTCCACCAGTTCTCACGATCTGGCTTCACCGTATTAGGAACGCTCCTCTAACGCACTTGCGTGCCCGTGGCTTCGGTATTGTGTTTTACTCCCGTTAAATTATTGGCGCAAGATCTCTTGACTAGTGAGCTATTACGCACTCTTTAAAGGGTGGCTGCTTCTAAGCCAACCTCCTAGTTGTTTATGAAATCTCACAACCTTTCTGACTTAACACAATTTTGGGACCTTAGCCGACGATCTGGGTTGTTGCCCTCGCGAGCCGGGACGTTAGCACCCCGGTTCCGACTGCATGACAATTCACAATGGTATTCGGAGTTTGATTATAGTCAGTACAGCTAGGCGCCGCCATTCCATATTCAGTGCTCTACCACCAAAGTTTAACATCACACGCTAGCCCTAAAGCTATTTCGAGGAGAACCAGCTATCTCCAAGTTCGATTGGAATTTCTCCACTATTCACAAGTCATCCGGGCACTTTTCAGCGTACTACGGTTCGGCCCTCCACTTGGTGTTATCCAAGCTTCAGCCTGCTCATGAATAGATCACATGGTTTCGGGTATATATCAACATACTAAACGCCCTATTCAGACTCGATTTCTCTACGGCTCCGCTTTTTTCTGCTTAACCTCGCATGTTAACATAACTCGCCGGTCCATACTGCAAGATGTACGCCATCAGCCATTAACGGCCTCTGACTAATTGTAAGTAAGTGGTTTCAGATTCTATTTCACTCCCCTCCCGGGGTTCTTTTCACCTTTCCCTCACGGTACTAGTTCACTATCGGTGTCTGGTTAGTATTTAGCCTTACCGGATGGTCCCGGCAGATTCAGACAGGGTTTCACGTGCCCCGCCCTACTCAGGATACTATCAGAAGTTCTTACTATTTCACATACAGGAGTCTCACCTTCTATGCTTTAGTTTCCCACCTAATTCTGTTATAATAAGAATTTGTAACTTCGTGTAGATAGTCCTACAACCCCAACTAAAAGTTGGTTTGGGCTCTTCCAATTTCGCTCGCCGCTACTAATGGAATCATTATTTATTTTCTCTTCCTGTTGCTACTAAGATGTTTCAGTTCACAACGTGTCTCGCTATTAAAACTATGGATTCATTTTAAAGCAGTTAGAAATTACTCTAACTAGGTTTCCCCATTCGGAAATCCCCGTTTCGTAGCTTATATCCAGCTCAACGAGGCTTATCGCAGGTAATCACGTCCTTCATCGACTTCCAGACCCAAGGCATCCACCACTCACTCTTACTTATTTAAAAGATCAATATTTTCCTATTGTTGTTGATGTATTCAAAGACATTTTAATAAATTATTATTACTAATAATTACTCGGTATCACAAAACAAATTGACTAATTTATTTTTTTGATGTCGTTGTTATATTAATTTATCTTTACTATTCAGTTTTCAAAGAACAAGTTTATACTGAGAGAAAGTTCTCTCAAAACTAGATACACTACTGGACTATTAAAACAGCACATAACATAAAAAATAATTAATCTTGAAATAGTCTATTAAAAATTGGTAATTGTTACTAAAATGAAAATTGTAACTTTTGTACTCCGTAGAAAGGAGGTAATCCATCCCCACGTTCTCGTAGGGATACCTTGTTACGACTTCACCCCAGTCACCGGCCCTGCCTTAGGCAGTTGTCTCCGTAGTTAACAAAACCGACTTCGGGCATTACCAGCTCCCATGGTGTGACGGGCGGTGTGTACAAGACCCGAGAACGTATTCACCGTAGCGTAGCTGATCTACGATTACTAGCGATTCCGACTTCATGTAGTCGAGTTGCAGACTACAATCCGAACTGAGAACGGTTTTTTGAGATTTGCTCCATATCACTATATTGCTTCTCTTTGTACCGTCCATTGTAGCACGTGTGTTGCCCCACTCGTAAGAGGCATGATGATTTGACGTCGTCCCCGCCTTCCTCCCAATTACTTGGGCAGTATCTCTAAAAAATTAACTAAAGAAAAGGGTTGCGCTCGTTATGGCACTTAAGCGTACATCTCACGACACGAGCTGACGACAACCATGCACCATCTGTCATTCCGTTAACCTCGACTATATCTCTATAGCTTTGCGGAAGATGTCAAGAGTGGGTAAGGTTCTACGCGTATCTTCAAATTAAACCACATGCTCCACCGCTTGTGCGGATCCCCGTCAATTCCTTTAAGTTTCACTCTTGCGAGCATACTACTCAGGCGGATGATTTAATGCGTTAGCTGTGCCGATAGTTCCTATCAGCTAATCATCATCGTTTACGGCGTGGACTACCAGGGTATCTAATCCTGTTTGCTCCCCACGCTTTCGTCTCTCAGTGTCAATAAGTGCCCAGTAAGCTGCCTTCGCCATGTTGGTGTTCTTCCTAATATCTACGCATTTCACCGCTTCACTAGGAATTCCGCTTACCTCTACACTATTCTAGTATGCCAGTATCCAACGCAATTTGGGGTTGAGCCCCAAGTTTTAACGCCAGACTTAACACACAACCTACAGACGCTTTACGCCCAATAATTCCGGATAACGCTTGCAACCTATGTATTACCGCGGCTGCTGGCACATAGTTAGCCGTTGCTTTCTGACAAGGTACCGTCAAGGCATTATCATTTCCTATAATGCTTTTTCTTCCCTTATAACAGCAGTTTACAACCCGAAGGCCTTCTTCCTGCACGCTGTGTCGCTCCATCAGGCTTTCGCCCATTGTGGAAAATTCCCTACTGCTGCCTCCCGTAGGAGTCTGGGCCGTATCTCAGTCCCAGTGTGGCGGATCAGTCTCTCAACCCCGCTAAACATCATCGTCTTGGTAGGCCATTACCCTACCAACAAACTAATGCTCCGCACCCCGATTCTTTAGTGAAGCGAACGCTTCTTTTATATATTTTTCATGCGAAAAATATAAGTATCCGGTATTAGCGATAATTTCTCATCGTTGTCCCAATCTAAAGAGTACGTTAAGTACGTGTTACTCACCCATTCGCCGCTAAGTTCTAAAAGAACTCCGCTCGACATGCATGTATTAGGCACACAGCCAGCGTTCATCCTGAGCCAGGATCAAACTCTCGAAAAAATTGACTGTCATGTTTGTGTATCTAGTTTTCAAAGAACTTTTTTAATCCGCTTTTTAAACAGCGGTGAAATTATTATAACACAGATTTTTTTTTACAAAAAAAATTAATAATTTATTTTTGAAAATTATTAATTTTTAAGTTTATTAAAATGATTTACTAATATTATTTGTTTAAACAATTAAAGAAATTTAAGGGTTTTATAATATTTTTTTTGTTTTTAAGACCTTGTTTAAAAAAATCAATGATAACTGAATTAAATTGTGTGTTATTTTCACTAACAACAAATTTCTTTCTTGAACTATTATCGATCATTTTTTGTTTTACTTCATCGACACGAACACCAATTGCAGAATCCATTGGGCCAACCATTCCTACATCAGTTATAAAACAAGTACCATTTGGTAAAACATGGGCATCATTTGTTTGCACATGGGTATGAGTTCCACAAACGGCATCAACTCTACCATCAAGATGTAAACCTAATACATATTTTTCACTTGTTGTTTCAGCATGAAAATCAATAAAATGAAAATCTGTTTGTTCTTCATTTTCTAAAAGATTATCAATGTGTTGAATGAAGGGTTCTGCATATTGTTCTTTTCATGGTTTAAGAAGTTCATTAAATGAAATACCCATTAGCGAAGTAACACGCAATGAAAAATTATTTATATTAAATATTAGTGTCCCTTTTCCTGGATAACTATTTTTAATATTATATGGACGAATGATCGGTTCATTTTCAATAAAATTTAAAATTTCATTGTTTGCTCACACATGGTTTCCCATTGTAAAGCAATTTACCCCTGCTTCCTTTAATAATTTATAATCATCTCAAGATAAACCTTTTCTTCCTGTAATATTTTCACCTTGCGCAATTACAAAATCTATTTTTTCTTCTTTTAATAATTTTGGTAAAACATTTTGAACTGTCTTAACTCCAGGTTCTCCGAATATATCACCAATAAACAAAATTCTTAAATCTGGCTTCATAAAACCCCCATATAATTTATTAAATTATATAATGGTTTTTTCTTTTAAATCACTTTTTTCTAAAATTTCAGTTATTTCATGTTCTAGTTCTTTGTTATTAAAAATATAATCTCTCATATTTTTCTTACCTTGTGCAACATTAGAATTTTTATAACTATATCACGCACCTTTTTTTTCTAAAACATTGTATTCCAAGCCAATTTCCACTAGTTCATTGTATTTATCAATACCTTCATTAAACAATATTTCTGTAACACCTGTTCTATAAGGGGCTGATAATTTATTTTTTACAATCTTAAATTTCATTTCTGAACCAATAATATCTTTGTCACCAGAAATTGTTTGTCCTTTTCTGACTTCTATTCTAATGCTTGAATAAAATTTAAGTGCTCTTCCACCAGGAGTTGTTTCTGGATTCCCAAATATAACACCTACTTTTTCTCTTATTTGATTTATAAAAATAATAGTTGTTTTATTTTTATTTAAATTACCAGTAATTTTTCTTAATGCTTTTGACATTAATCTGGCTTGAGCACCTATTTGTTGATCCCCCATTTCTCCATTTAATTCCGCTTCAGGAACTAATGCAGCGACACTATCAACAACAATTAAATCAATTTTGCTTGTTTTTGCTAAAATATCAACTATTTCTAGAGCTTGTTCGCCTGAATCGGGTTGAGAAAGGATTAAATCATTAACATTAACACCAATTTTCTCAGCAAATGCAGGATCAATTGAATGCTCAGCATCTATAAAAGCAGCAATCCCTCCTCTTTTTTGAATTTCCGCTATTGCATGTAATGATAAAGTGGTTTTACCACAGCTTTCTGGACCATAAATTTCTATAATCCTTCCTTTTGGATAACCACCAATTCCTAAAATATGATCTAAAATATAACTTCCACTATGAAAAGTTTCAACTGATACATCAGGTACATCACCTAATAACATAACGGATTCTTTTCCAAATTTTTTTTCAATTTGGTTAATTGCATTTTTTATAATATTTTTGTTTTCTTTATCTAGATCTGACATATTTCTCCTTAACATATTGTTATATTTTTAGAATAATTAAAATTAAAATTTATTTTTTTAGGAAAAAACTCAATTTTGTACTTTAAAACCAACTTATTTATAAAATAATAAGTTGGTTTTTTGTATTATGAAACAATTCTTAATTTATAAAATCATTCCGGTAAGGTGTAATACCCAATATTACCCATTTTAGAAACTTCATTTAAGGTATTTAGTTCTGTATTTTTAATAACTAAATAATTTAAAATCATAAATGAGATAATTATTATTATGAATAAAACTAAAACTAGATCTCTTCATGTTGGTTTAATTTTTCTATATTTGGTTCTTTTTTCATAAGGATCATAACCTCTGGTTTCCATTGCATTTGCTAAATCATCAGCTTTTTGGAATGAAGAAACAAAGAGTGGAATTATTAATGTTGTAAATGCAATAACCTTATCTTTTGCTGTACCATTTTTGAAATCAACTCCACGCGATGATTGTGCTTTTATTATTCTGTGTGATTCATCAACAAGTGTAGGAATAAATCTTAAAGCTATTGATATTATTGTTGCAATAATATGAGTAGGAATAAAAATTAACTTCAAAGGTGTTAAAAGTGATTCGATAGATTTATTTAGCAAAATTGGTCTTGTAGTATTAGTAAGCAATGTTGTTACTAAAATCATTATATAAATTCTTAAAAAAAGTGAAAAGATTTTAGAAATAGAGTTTAGTGAAATTCCATATTGAACAAATGCTTTGTTTCCATATAAGTTTTTATAATAATTAGCTAAATCAAGATTACCATATCATTCTGGTTTATAAAAGTCTTCTCAAGTTAAGTTTTGAATTTCTGAACCTACTTTTACTTTTAATTCTTTTGAACTTGTTATAAACGCTCAGAAATATTCATTGTAATATTTTTGACTATAAACAACCTCAGAATTAATTGTATAAATATTAACTATAAATAAAACTAATGATATAATCAAAGGGACTTTCATTAATTTAAAAATAGGTCTTATTTTTTTGATTGAAATATAATAAACAAAAATTAACAATGAAGCGAGAGTGATCATATCTATAAAAGAACTTGCTATAAATACCATTATAATAAATAAAATAGAAAGTAAGACTTTTAGTCTTGGATCAATTTTATATAAAAAGGTATTTCCGTGTAAATAGCGTCCAAATACACTTTTCATTATTTATTACCTCTATAAGTATTTAAAAAATTTGCTAAATCATCAATGGTTTTCACAACTGGTACAGGTATTCCTTTGTTTCTTAACTTATATACAAAATCCAGAAGTTGCGGTGGTTGTAAATTGTTTTCTTTAAGTAGTTCTATATTATTTAATATTTCATATGGTTCACCATCAAGAACAATTTTTCCGTCTTTTAATAATAAAACCCTACTTGAGCGTTCTAAAATATTATCTAAATCATGTGTTACATTAATAATTGTTTTTCCTTGTTTGTTAAGTGAGCTTAGGATATCTAAAATTTCAACAACACCAACCGGATCTAAACCAGCAGTAGGTTCATCAAAAACCATAAAATCTGGTTCCATTGCTAAAATTCCTGCAATAGCAACTCTTCTTTTTTGGCCACCAGAAAGCTCAAAAGGACTTTTTTCTAAATATTCTTCTGGTAAACCTACTAATTTAAGGCACTCTTGTGCTTTTTTATAAGCCTCTTCCTTAGAGACACCGTATGCGATAGGACCAAAAGCAATATCTTCTTTAATTGTATTTTTAAAAAGTTGATATTCTGCAAATTGAAATACTATACCAATTTTTTGTCTTAATTTTTTAACATCAATTTTCTTTTTATTTTTTGTGGAATAATTAAATTCTTCTTCTGAACTTTGTTGTGTTTTTTTATTAAAAACTTTTGCTACAAAATTTCAGTTAATTTCGCCAGATGTTGGTTCTAATAATCCATTAAGATGTTCAATTAATGTAGTTTTTCCAGAACCAGTTGAACCAATTATCCCAACATATTCACCTTCATTTATTTTACAACTCGCTTCTTTTAAGGCAGTAAACTCTCAAGGTGTTTTAGGATGAAATGTATGAGCTATTTTATCTAATTTTATTTGCATAATAAATCTATTAACTCCTTTTCATCATATGTTGGATTAATTCCGTTAATTTTAGAACTTAGTTTATAAATAAATGGTGAATCTATTTTTGCAATTTCTAAAATTTCTTTATTATTTAAAATTTCTTTTGGTGAACCAGAGGCAATTAATTTTCCATTAGCAAACACCAAACATTTGTCCGCTAAAATTGCTTCATCCATATCATGAGTAATAGATATAAGTGTTTTATTTTTATCTGCTTGAATTTCTTTGATAATATTAATAACTGTTGATTTACCTTTTGGATCTAACATTGAAGTAACTTCATCAAAAATAACCACATCAGGGTTTAGAGCTAAAACAGAGGCAATAGCAACTCTTTGTTTTTGACCACCAGAAAGGTTTTCTGGTTCACGCTCTAAGTGTTTTTCCATATCTACTTTTTTAGCATACTCGTAGACTCTTTTTTTCATCTCTTCTTGTGGTATATTATGATTTTCAAGACCAAATGCTATATCATCTTCTACTGATGAACCTATAAACTGATTATCAGGGTTTTGAAAAATAATACCTATTTTTTGTCTTATTTTTAATAAATTTTCTCTTTTGTATTCAATACCATCGATAAAAATAGAACCTTCTTGTGGCTTTAATAACGCTACTAAAATTTTTGATAATGTACTTTTACCAGAACCGTTGTGACCAAGTATTGCAACATATTCACCTTTTTCAATAGAAAAAGACACATCGTTTAATGCTGGTTTGAACTTTTCTGGGTTATAACTAAAAACAATATTCTTTACTTCAATCATATATAAATTTTATAAAAAAAACTAAAATATTGTTTTTTTATTTTAGTTTTTTATATTTCTTTTTCTTTAGCAAGGATTAATAAAAGTTTTCTTTTTAACCATTCTGCTTGAGCAATTGTTTTTATTCTTTGATAATGGTCAAGATATTTATCATATAAAATAATATTCTTTGTTTGAGCATTCATTTCTCAAATTTCTTTTTTTAGTTTGGCTAACTTTTTCCGTTGAGATAAGTATATTGTAACGAAAACACCAACAATTACTACTATAAATATAAAGATTATTATTGATACTATTATTAACTCTGTTATCATATTATTTTCACTCCTTATTTTTTATGACTTAATATAATAAGTATATATATATATATATATAT
>NZ_JHWE01000010.1:0-11403 GCF_000622205.1 Mycoplasma leonicaptivi ATCC 49890 | reverse complement strand
CCGCTCGACATGCATGTATTAGGCACACAGCCAGCGTTCATCCTGAGCCAGGATCAAACTCTCGAAAAAATTGACTGTCATGTTTGTGTATCTAGATTTCAAAGAACTTTTTTAATTTTTTAAACTCTTTTTTTAAGAGCGAATTTATTATAACATAAAAAAAATAAAACCAAATAAATAGTTTTATTTTTTTAAATTTTTTATAGCAAACCTTTTGTTTTTAAAGTTTTTAAAGTTTTTGCACTAACTCTTAAAGTCATTCTTTGACCATCAATTGTAACTCTTACTTTTTGTAAGTTAACATTAAATTTTCTCTTAGAAGCATTCATTGCGTGAGAACGTGTATTCCCTGATAATGGACCTACACCAGATAGTTCACATCTTCTTGACATATTAATTTAGCCTTATTTACGTATATTTAATGCAGAAATAATTTTGTTGTATTCTTCTAAGCTAGATTCTTTTAAATGTTTTAATAAAACTTTACGTTGTGCAATTTTAGCAAAGAAACCTCTACGAGAGTGGTTATCTTTTGGATTCTTTAAAAAGTGTGGTTTAAGTAATTCGATATCTTCTGTTAAAATAGCTATTTGAACAGAAGTGTTTCCTGTATCTTGAGCGTTTTTACCGAATTTTTTTACCAATTCGGCTTTTTTCTCTTTAGAAACCATAATAACTCCTTTATATATTATCTTTTAAACCTAGCAAATATAAATTATATTAACCAAGTTGAAAATTGTCGAATTTTCATATTCATTATACACTCTTATTAATATTTATAAAATATTTTTTTGTTTGATAAACATCTTCTTCAGTAATTAAATCTTTGTCTGACTGAAAAATTATTCTTAATTGCTTTATAAATTCAATAAATATTTTTTTAGATCAATCGATGTTTAAAAATATGTCTTCAAGATCAATTATTTGAATTTTGATTTCCAAATGTTGGTTTATATGCACAAAACTTTTATAAATTAAATTACCAACATAAATATTACATATATAAATACCTGGGTGTAATGAAATTTGTTTTTTATTAAAGCAAAAAATTGAATTGGTATAATTTAGTGATAAAACAAAATTATGAACAAGTAAAGAATTAATTAAATTAATATCACCAAATTCAATTTGTTCCCTAATTAATGATGTTGAAATTTTAACATTATTAATTTCGAGTATATCTGAAATATAAACATTAATATTTGAATAAAGTTTGTTGATATCAGTTGCGCTATTCATTGCTTTGTTACCAAACTTAAAATCTTCACCAACAATTATGTTGACTTTTTTATTTTGTGTTAATTTTTCTAAAAACTGTTTTCCACTTAAATAATGTATTTGGGAAAAATCTAATTCTATAATAAAATCAAATTCTAATTGAGAAATATTGAAATAAAATGCGTCATTATCTTGAATTATTTGTTTATTATTTTTTACTGAAAAATCATTTGAATTAAAACGAACTAAAATTTTTCTACCTTTAGCCACTTCAAACATTTTTTTATAGAGTTGATAATGACCTAAATGAAATATTTGAAAACCCCCAATTATAAATGTATCGTTTTCTTGCGTTTGAAATTCATTTAGTTTATAAATAAGTAATTCATTCATTATATTAATTTAAGTTCTTTTAATTTCAAATAACTACCATCATACTCACAATCAATCGCAATATCTTTTGCAACTAACTTAATTTTATTATTTGCTCTTTCCATTGCGACTCCATAAAATGCGTCTCTGATCATTTCATAGTCATTAGAACTATCCCCAAAAGCAATTAAGTTATCCATTGTTAAACCAACTTCTTTGCACAATAAATTTAAAGTAGTACTTTTTGTAATATTTTTAGGAGAGATAAAAAAACCTCTTGATCAACGAGAAGCAATTTCCATATTAAGATTTTTATCTTCAATAAATTTTTGCACCTTATCAGAAAGTTCTCTTGTATTTTCGCTTCCAATTGTAATCATATACAAATGTTCAGAACTTAAAAGTTTTTCTTCATAAGTATGATAATTTTGGACAAAAGGTTTTACAAATCAAGAATTAAGTTGCATATTTGGTGATGTAAAAACTTTATCAAAATCAGTGATTGAAAAAGCCTCTATTTCGTTTTCGAATTGATTATAAATTTTAATAACTTCATCTTTATTTAACGAAACTTTGTAAATAATTTTTTTATTTTGCACATCTCAAATAAATGAACCATTTGCTCCAATATAATAATCAGGATTTAATTGTTCTAAAAAATCACCAATAGTTGCAAAGTCTCTTGCAGTAGAAACTACTGAAATAATATTTTGTTTTCTAAGTTCTACAAACATATTTTTAATATTTTGTGAAAAATTTGTTGTACCATTTGGTAAAATTGTTCCATCAATATCAAATGCAGCTATTTTAATAATTTCTTTTAACTTATTCATAATTTAACCTTTCTTTAAAAACTTTTTTAGGATGAAAAATATTATCTTTAATAAAACCTACACAACATATTTCATTAATTTTTGTTGAAAAAATAAAAGTAAGACCTTCAGAGAAGTTCATCTTTATTGTTCTGCCGTTTAATAAATCATTAATTCATATAGGATTTAGTTGCACAAAATTTGCATTAAATAATTTTCTAATATCATCTATTTTTTTTAATTCATTTTCTTGGATACCTTCAAGAGATAAAGTACCAATATTTGTTCTTATTAATTTTTTCATTACACAAATGTTATTACATAATTTAGCTATATCATATAAAAGTGTTCTTATATATGTACCTTCAGATACTCTTGTTTTTATTTCAAATGTTTGTTTTTCAAAATTGAAATCCAATAATTCTAAATCATATATTTCGATTTTTTGTTTTGGTATTTCAACAAACTTATCATTTCTTGCATATTCATATGCTTTTTTACCATTTATTTTTTTAGCACTATAAATCGGAGGTTGTTGTGTTTTTGTTTTTTTTATTTCGTCTAAAGCATTTTCTAATGTCTTCTTTAAAACTTTGTCAAAACTATTTTTCACAACATTTCCTGTAATATCTAATGTATCAGAAGATAAATTAAAAGTAGCACTTGCTATGTATGTTTTGTCTTTATTTTCAATATATTCAAGTGTTCTTGTATCACTTTCGGTTGCAATAAGCATTAATCCTGATGCAAGAGGATCTAAAATACCAGTGTGACCAATTTTTTTTGTTTGTAAATTTCTTCCAAGTTTTCTAACAGATTTATTCGCAAAATCACCACTTTTTTTATGATATAAATAAAACATAAAAACCCCTCTTAAGTTATATTAAATAAGTTTATCATAAAAATAAATAATTTATGCAAAATATGATTTTTTAGATATATCAAATATGAATAAAATGGTAAAATATCATTAATATGATGCATAAAACAGATAAGAAAGAACCTATTATTATTTTTTCAGGACCAAGCGGGGTCGGTAAAGGAACAATCGAAAGATTGTTATTTGATTTTGAAGAATTAAATCTTTCTTTATCTTGTTCTGCAACAACAAGAAAAAAAAGAAATGGTGAATTAAATGGTATTCACTACTATTTTATTGATACCGATAATTTTAGAGACAAAATTAAAAAAAGAAAATTTATAGAATTTTCTTATCATTTAAATAATTATTATGGAACTTTATATTCTGAATTAGATAAAATACATAATAAAAATAAGGTTCCTATGCTTGAAATTGAAACAAATGGTGTTAAACAAATATTAAAAAAATTTAGTGATCCTTTACTTGCTAAAAAATATAACTTAATAACTATTTTTGTTTTACCTCCTTCAATTGATGATTTAAAGAAAAGAATTAAAGCAAGAGGTTCTGAAAACGTAAGTGCTTTAAAAGAAAGAATTAAAAAAGCTCAAGTAGAATTGAAAGAATCAAATATTTATAAATATAAAATTGTTAATGATACTCCTGAAAGAGCAGCACAAGAAATCAGAGAAATATTACATAAGGAACTTGGTATTGAATAATTATTATTTTCTAAGCAATAAAGGGAATATAAGAACAAAAAACGAGGATTATATTCTCTTTTTTTCTAAGCAAAATTTTACAATTGGTTTATTGTGCGATGGTTTAGGCGGTCATAAGGATGGTGATTTTGCCTCTAAAACAATTATTGATTTATTGCAAAAATATTTTTTAGAATTTATAAATGAAAATAAACTAAAAAATATTAGAGAAGATATTTATAACATTATTAATTTAGTAAAAAATGAATTAAAAAAATCAGTTAAAGAGTTTAATAAATCTGAATCAATGGGCAGTACATTGGTTGCTTTTTTACACGATAAAAATAATAAAAAAATATATGTTTTTTATTCCGGTGACTCTAGATGTTATATTTATACAAATAAAAATGAATTATTACAAATTACAAAAGATCATAATTTAGTTAATAAATTTACAAATGATAAAACAACATTTTTAAAAAACTTAAATAAAGAACAGCAAAGATATTTAACAAGTGCAATTGGACCAAAAATAAATACAGTTTTGGATTTTATTATCATTGAAAATGAAAAATATTTTAATATAAATAAAATTATTTTAACTTCTGATGGAATACATGAATTTTTAACAAAAGAAGAACTACAAGCAATTATTTACAATAAAAAAACACCTAAATTAATTTGTGAAAGCGCAATAAATGAGGCTTTAATAAACGATTCAAATGATAATATGTCAATAGGTGTTTATGAGGTTTATAATGAATAAGTTTAATATCCCTTTAGATTCTACTGTTTACAAAATTTTTGACATTATAAAAATTTTAGGTACCGGCGGAATGGGTTATGTATATCTTGTAAAATTTAAAAATCCTAAATTTTCAGATAATACTTACGCTTTAAAATACTGTATTAATGATCAAAACGACAATAATAAAAAACGTTTTATTCATGAGATACAATTATTAAAAAAAATTAATTCCAAATATTTTCCAAAAATACACTATGATTATTTAAGTGAGAACGAACAGTTTTTTGTCATGGATTATATTGATGGTGAAACTTTAAATACATATTTAGAAAAAAATTTTAGATTATCAGTTAAGTTATCAAATCATTTAATTAAACAAATTGCCTCAGCAATTGATGTATTACACGACCTTGGAATAATTCATTGTGATATTAAATCACAAAATATTATGATAGATAATGCATATAATATTAAATTGCTGGATTTAGGTATTTCTATAACAGAAAATGATAATACAACAAAAAAGGAAAATGTTATAGTTTGTTCTCCGTATTATTCTGCGCCAGAATATACTTATAAAAATACAAAAATAACAAAAATGGTAGATATTTATGCGCTTGGAATTGTATATTTTGAAATTCTTACTGGTACATACCCTTTTAAATACGATTTAGAGAATGAAACAATTTTAGCTCATAGAGATAAAAAATTTCCAAATCCTAAAAATTTTAGAGATTTACCTCAATCAGTTTGTAACATTATTTTAAAAGCAACCGCTAAAAAACCAAGTGATAGATATATAAATATTGAAGAATTTAAAAAAGATATTTCAACTTCTTTAAATGAAGATAGAAAATTAGAAAAACCATTAAACATTAAAACATTAAAAACCAAAAAAGGAATTGTTAAATTAATAAATTCTATTTATTTTTTAATTTTTATAATTATTTTAGTTCTTGTAATTTTTCTTATTACCTTGTTTTTCTTTTCAAAAATAGGAGTTATTTAATGCAAATAAAATACAAAATTTTTAGTTCAGTTGCTGGTGTTTATGAAATTGTTAGTCTAGAAAACATTGACCAAAAGTTAAAGGTGCCTGCTGCTGGTAAATTTAGAAATTTAGATATAAAACCAATTGTTGGTGATGAAGTTTATTATAAAGACGGTATGATTTGTGAAGTTTTACCGAGAAAAAACTTTTTTATTAGACCTAAAATCTCAAACGTTGATCAAATGATAATTTTTGTATCAGTAAAAAAACCTAATTTTCAATCATATTTAGTTGATAAATATTTGGCAATAATTGAAAATAAATTAGTAAAACCAATTATTTGTATTACTAAAACCGATTTAGATTTAAAACAAGCGCAAGAATGAAAGTTATATTATCAAAATTTAGGTTATATAGTTTTTTTATTAACAAATAATGATTATGAATCATATAATCAACTAATACCTTTTTTAGGCAATAAATATTCAGTATTTATGGGTCAAAGCGGTGTAGGTAAAACAACATCCATAAATATTTTGACTAATTCAAATTATAAAACACAAGAAATTTCTAAAGCACTTGGTAGAGGTAAGCATACCACAAGAGAAGTTAGTATATTCCCTTTGCAAAACGGTTTTTTAATTGATACACCTGGTTTTTCTTCTCTTGATTTAGATATGAACGATATTGAATTAGCAAAAAGTTATAAAATTTTCAAAGAAAACAGTAAATTCTGCAAATATCGTTCTTGTTTGCATAAAAATGAAAATGAATCAGATTGTTTTATTAAACAAATGTGAAAAAATGGTAAAATTAATGACACTTTTTATAAAAATTATTTAAAGTTACAAAATGAATTATCAGAGAAGGAGAAAAAAATATGGAAAAATATGTAACACCAAGTTTATTAAATGTTGAAAAAGAAAACAGACTAAAAATGGTTGATAAGTTAATTAATAATGGAATTAGATGAATACATTATGATGTTATGGATGGTGAATTTGTTCCAAATACCGCTATTGAAATTGAAGAAATTATAAATATTGATGAAAAAGGATTAAAACATATTAAAGATGCACATCTAATGGTTACAAATCCTTATGAATATGTTGAAAAATTAAAAAATTATGTGGATATTCTTACATTTCACTATGAAGCAGTTGAACAAGATTTAGAAAAATTTGATGAGTTTTTAACAAACAACCAACATTCACTTAAAATAGGTTTGGCTATTAAACCAAATACAGAAGTATTAAAAATTAAAAAATTTCTTGACAGACTAACAATTGTTCTTGTTATGTCTGTTGAACCTGGTAAAGGTGGTCAAAAATTTATCGAGAGTTCGGTAGATAAAATAAGAGAATTAAAAAGCATAAGAATGGCTGAGGTTTATGACTATTTAATTCAAGTTGACGGAGGAATAAACGATATAACAGGGCCAGTATCATTAAGAGCAGGTGCTGATGCTGTTGTTGCTGGAACATATCTTATATCAAATCCTACTACAAAAAGGATTCAAAGTATTTTAGGTAATTTTAAACTTGAACTTTAGCAAAAAAACATCTCTAAAGATGTTTTTTTAATTTTGATTTTCAAATTGAGAATTATATAACCTTCAATAAAATCCTTTATTATCTAGCAGCTCATTATGGTTTCCACATTCAATAATTTCACCCTTATCAACCACTATTATCATATCAGCATTTTTGATTGTACTTAAACGGTGTGCTATAACAAAAGATGTTTTTCCTTTCGTTAAATGAATCATTGCTTCTTGTACAATTTTTTCGGTACTTGAATCAATATTTGAAGTAGCCTCATCTAAAATTAGCATATTATGATTTGATAATATTGCACGAGTTAAAGAAATCAATTGTCTTTGGCCTTGTGAAATATTCATTCCATTGTTTTCTATCATAGTATTATAACCATCGGGCATATTCATAATAAAATGATGTGCTTGTGTTAATTTAGCTGCTTGTTGAATTTCTTCAAAAGTAGAATTTGGATTTACTAATTTAAGATTATCTAAAACAGTTTGGTTGAATAAAAATGAATCTTGTAATACAATTGTTAAAATTTTTCTAAAATCACTTGTTTTAATATTTTTTAATTCAAAACCGTCAATTGTAATGTTTCCTTTTTCATAGTCATAATATTTACTTAATAAATTAATAATTGTTGTTTTACCTGCTCCAGTAGGACCAACAATTGCAATAACTTGCCCTTGTTTTGCTTTAAACGAAGCATTTTTTAATTGATAATTTTCAGAATTTTTTAAATATTTGAAATAAACATCATTAAACTCTATTATACCTTTTATTGATTTATATTCTCATTTATTAGTAAAAGAATTAAAGAATTTTCAAGCATAAAAACCATTTATATCACTATTTTGTGTTTCTGTAAACGATGCTTGTTTTTGATCATATTTAATATATGATATAAAAACTGATTCTTGATGTTTTATTGGTTCTTCTTCATTTAGTAATTGTGCAATTCTCGATGTAGAAGCTACCCCTACTTGAACACCAAAAATATTACCTAGAGCTGCTTGAAAAGGTCCTAAAAAGCTTCAATTAAGTGAAATAAATGTAACTATTAATCCTGATGTAGCATACCCATCTACACTACCAGCAATACCTTTTACACCAAGTATTGGTCAATTATTAAAATAAAATAATGCAGCAATTGCTGTAATAATTAAAATAATCACATTAGACATCACACCATAAATACTATCAAAACTTTTAGCAATTAAATCACCTTTAAATGCTGTATCTTTAATTTCTTTAGTAATTATTTTTAGTTGTTCATAAATTGAATCCTTTTGATTAAATGCGTTTGTTACTTTTGTGTTAGATAATGTTTCTTCAACAAAAGCGTTTAATTTTCCAAATGCATTTTGAATTAAAATAAAATGTTTTTGAGATTTTTTTAATAAAAGCATTACACCACCAAACATTAATAATGTTAATGGAATAACAATTAAAGTTAATGCACTAGAAACAATAAACATTGAAATTAATGAAACCAAGATACTTAAAAAAGCATTAATAAATGATGAAAAAACTTGATTTAATGAAAATGCAATTTTATTAATGTCAACAACTAATGTTGATATTAAATCACCAGTTTTATTTCTATCATAAAAAGAGATGTCTAATCTTAAAAGTTTTTTTGTTAATTTTTTTCTAATATCTGATGCACAGTCAAAACTTACTTGTACAAAAATTTTATTCTCAAAATACCTAAAAACACCATATATTAGATAACAAAACATTAAAAGCAAAAGAGTTAAAAAGAAATTTAAGGTTGGGAAGTTTTCTCATTTTAGACTACCATCAGCTAATGGAGTAAAAAATTTTGTTATTACAAAGCCTAATAAAAAACTTCCTGCTATATATGCTAAAACATTTATAAAAGAAAATAAAATTGCTCAATATAATCTTTTTTTATCAATTTTTAAAAAACTTCATAAAATTTTAAATGCTTGAAAACTTGAAAAATTTTTTGCTTCTTTTTGCATTAATTTCTTCCTTTCTATTGTTCAATTTGATTTTTATAAATATCAGCATATCAATTATTTGAATTTATTAACTCTTCATGTTTTCCTTGGTTTATAATTTTTCCCTTATCCATAACAATGATATTATCTGCATTAATAATAGAATTAATTTTTTGCGAAATAATAATTGTTGTGCACTTATAATTTTGTTTAATATTTTCAATCACTTTTTTAGTAGTTATATTATCAAGTGCACTTGTTGTATCATCTAAAATAAGAATTTTAGGTCTTTTTAAAAGTGTTCTTGCAATTGATAATCTTTGTTTTTGTCCTCCGGATAGGTTTTTACCTCTTTGTTCAATTTTATGATCCAAACTATCAGAAAAACTGTAAACAAACTCTTTAGAACAAGCGTTATCAAGCGCATAATTTATTTCTTCTTCAGTTGCATTTTCTTTTGCAAAAAGTAGATTTGATCTTACTGTTCCAGAAAATAATAAAGCTTCTTGGTAAACAATACCTACTGAATTATGTAAATCATCAGAATTTATTTTATTAACTTCTTCATCGCTAATTTGAATACTTCCTTGAGTATATTTCATATTATTGATTAATAAATTAACTAATGTAGATTTACCTGAACCAGTTGGGCCAATAATTCCAAGTGTTTGACCAGGTTTTATTTCAAAGTTAATATTTTCTAAAACATATTCTGGTGAAGAATCAAAATATTTAAATGAAAAATCTGTAAATTTAACTCCATAAGAACTCTTTTTTAAATCAAGTTGTAAACCATTTTTTACAAATAAATTATCATATTTATAATCTAAAACAGTCATAATTCTTTTTGAAGAAACACGTGCTCTGAAAAAAGTTCCTAAAAACTGTGAAAACATACTAATTCCAACAGCAATAAAAAACTCATATTCAATAAAAGTATTCATTTTTGCAATCAATTGTGCTATATCTTGTGATGGATTATTAGAAATTATTTTATAACCACCAATATAAATAAAAATAACTATTAAATTAACTATGAAGAAAAAGTAAGGCAAACTTAAAGCAAATAGTGAAAATATACTTTTAGAGTTATTTAACCATTTTTTATTAGCATCTAAAAATTTAGCATATTGAAATTCTTGTAAATTGTATGCTTTAATAAATCTTGCACCTGAAATAGTTTCATTAACTTCTTTTGTTACATTGTCAAGATTTTTTCTACTTTGTGCAATTTTTGGATGTACTTTTTTAAATATAAAAAACATTAAAAATAACAACAATGGTATAACAGCAACAATAGTTCATGTTAAATTTAAATCAGTCATTAAAGCAAACACTAAACCAATAATTATAAAAAGTGGTGCCTTAACTAAATCCCTTGAAGCACCTATTAAGAAATCTCAAAATACAGCAACATCATCATTAATTCTTGTCATTAAACTTTCTGTTGAAAAAGTTGAAATGTCTTTTAAACTTAATAATTGGTATTTTCGGTATAAAGCATCTCTATAATAATTAGAAGCATTTTCACCAGCTCACACACCAATTAATAAACTTAAAAATGAAGTTATACCTCCAAAAATTATCATTAAAACTAGTGATACTATTAAGAAATTAAGTGCATTTTTTTGAGTCTCAAAAGATATTGTTATAAAATCAAAAACCTTGACATTAAAAATTTGATTATTATTAGTAATCAAAAGTGGTAAAAATTGTGAAATAAAAATTGGAATAAACATTGTCAAAATAATGTTTAAAAAAAGTATAAAAACACTTAATGCAAACATTAATTTAATTTTTTTTGGTAGGATACCAAACATTTTTATCATTTTTTCTCCTTAGTACAATTTATATCAACAAATTTAAAATATTATTTCTAAGAATAAAGTGTCATTTTTTAAAAAAAAGTATAAAAAATGGCGATCACGAGAGGATTCGAACCTCTGACCACAAGCTTAGAAGGCTCGTGCTCTATCCAGCTGAGCTACGCGACCACGCATTAATATTTTAACATAAAGTTATAAAACACAAAATAAAAATCCTATCAACTTATTTGCGTTATTTTAAAAGTCACGATGCAAGTTACCATCAAAAAAATAGTAATATATAAATTTTATACAAAAAATAAATTTTCTTTATTTTTTGTATAAAAAAAGCAATAGAAAAGATGTTATTTGCGTTAGCAAATAAC